>DATDLO010000193.1:0-30001 GCA_036519215.1 Oxalicibacterium sp. | reverse complement strand
ACTGCCGAAGGACAAGGAAATGGTCATGCCGGGCGACAACGTGTCGATCACGGTGCAGTTGATCAACCCGATCGCAATGGAAGAAGGTCTGCGCTTCGCAATCCGTGAAGGCGGTCGTACCGTCGGCGCCGGTGTCGTCGCTAAGATCATGGACTAAGTAACAAGTTGATGGCAACCAACGTTGCCGTCGTTCATGCCGCAGGTTTCGGCCTGCGGCTCGCTCTTTAAGGAAAAATCATGTCAACAGCATCGAAGTCTGCTCCGAACCAGAAGATCCGTATCCGCCTGAAGGCATTCGACTATCGCCTGATCGATCAATCCGCATTGGAAATCGTCGATACCGCCAAGCGTACCGGCGCTGTCGTCAAGGGCCCGGTTCCTCTGCCGACCCGTATTCAGCGTTTCGACGTTCTGCGTTCGCCGCACGTCAACAAGACCTCGCGCGACCAGTTCGAAATCCGTACGCACGTTCGCCTGATGGACATCGTGGATCCGACCGATAAAACGGTCGACGCGCTGATGAAGCTGGATCTGCCGGCCGGTGTGGACGTGGAAATCAAACTGCAATAACAGGTTTGAAATACGCGGAGTTGTTTTTTCGCAGCAATCGGGACTGAAAGCAGCGCTCTTTTATTTGGGTATTGTAGAAGTCCCGATCGCCGGTTATAATGGCCGGCTTCGCCGAGGATTCCTTTTTTGGAGTCCTTTGGTTGTTTGTAGTCTCAAATACATCAGCCCCGCCCAATCGTAGGCGGGAATGGAGAAAAAATGAACCAAAACCAAGGCCTCTTGGGTCGCAAGGTTGGGATGATGCGCATCTTCACGGATGACGGGGATTCGATCCCTGTGACCGTGCTCGACGTGTCGAACAATCGCGTGACGCAAATCAAAACGCCTGACACCGATGGCTATTCGGCTGTCCAGGTTGCATTCGTCGCTCGCCGTGCTTCCCGTGTCAACAAGGCTGCTGCCGGTCACTTCGCCAAGGCTGGCGTCGAAGCTGGCACGATGCTCAAAGAATTCCGTATCGCTGCTGAAGCTGCCGCCACCCTGAAAGTTGGCGACGCGCTGCCCGTCAGCCTGTTCGAAGTCGGTCAAAAGGTCGACGTCCAGGGTGTGACGATTGGTAAAGGCTATGCCGGCACCATCAAGCGTTACAACTTCGGCTCCGGTCGTGCTACCCACGGTAACTCGCGTTCCCACAATGTTCCTGGCTCCATCGGTATGGCGCAGGATCCGGGTCGTGTTTTCCCGGGTAAGCGCATGACGGGTCACATGGGTGACGTTACCCGCACCACGCAAAACCTGGAAATCGCTCGCATCGATGCTGAGCGCCAGTTGCTGCTGGTTAAGGGTGCAGTTCCGGGTGCAAAGAACGGCCAGGTGGTCGTGTCCCCGGCTGTCAAAGTCAAAGCAAAGAAAGGGGCTTAATCCATGGAACTCAAGCTCCTGAATGATCAAGGTCAAGCTGCATCGAACGTTGCTGCGCCGGATACGATTTTCGGCCGCGACTACAACGAAGCGCTGATCCATCAGATCGTCGTCGCTTATCAGGCGAATGCGCGTAGCGGCAATCGCAAGCAGAAGGATCGTGAAGAAGTCGCACACACGACCAAGAAGCCTTGGCGCCAAAAAGGTACGGGCCGTGCTCGTGCCGGTATGTCGTCCTCGCCTCTGTGGCGCGGCGGCGGTCGCATCTTCCCGAATTCGCCGGATGAAAACTTCTCGCACAAAGTCAACAAGAAGATGTATCGCGCAGGTGTCTGCTCGATCCTGTCTCAGCTGGCTCGCGAAGATCGTCTGTCCGTGATCGAGAGCCTGTCTGTCGATGCGCCGAAAACCAAGTTGCTGGCCCAGAAGCTGAAAGGCATGGGTCTGGATTCGGTTCTGGTCATTACCGACAACCTCGATGAAAACCTGTTGTTGGCCGCCCGCAACCTGCCGAACGTGCTGGTTTGCGAGCCGCGCCACGCCGATCCGGTTTCGCTCGTGTTCTACAAGAAAGTGCTGATCACGAAGCCGGCTCTGGCCAAGATTGAGGAGATGCTGGCATGAGCGCCGTACAGAAATTCAGCGATGAGCGCCTGATGAAGGTGCTGCTCGCGCCGGTCATTTCCGAGAAGGCAACCTTTGTTGCTGAGAAAAACGAACAAGTTGTTTTCCTGGTCGCTCCTGACGCAACCAAGCCTGAAATCAAGGCAGCGGTTGAAATGCTGTTCAAGGTCCAGGTGGAATCGGTTCAAGTCGCCAACCGCATCGGTAAGCAAAAGCGTTCGGGTCGTTTCACCGGCCGCCGCAACCATACCAAGCGCGCGTTCGTGTCCTTGCAGCCTGGTCAGGAAATCAACTTCACCGAGGAGGCTAAATAATGGCACTCGTTAAAGTCAAGCCGACCTCGCCTGGCCGTCGCGGCATGGTCAAGGTCGTCAATAGCGACCTGTACAAAGGCCGTCCGTTTGCTGGTCTGGTGGAAGCTCAATCGAAATCTGCTGGCCGTAACAACAACGGTCACATCACCACGCGTCACATCGGTGGTGGTCATCGTCAGCACTATCGTGTCATCGATTTCAAGCGCAACAAAGATGGTATCCCGGCGAAAGTGGAGCGTATCGAATACGATCCGAATCGTACGGCTAACATCGCGCTGATCCTGTACGCAGATGGCGAGCGTCGCTACATCATTGCGCCGAAGGGTGTTGCTGCTGGCGATCAGTTGATGAGCGGTTCGGAAGCGCCGATCAAGGCTGGTAACTGCCTGCCGATCCGTAACATTCCGGTGGGTACCACGATTCACTGCATCGAAATGTTGCCTGGCAAGGGCGCGCAAATCGCCCGTACGGCTGGCGCCGGTGTTGTGCTGATGGCGCGTGAAGGTGCGTACGCGCAGGTTCGCCTGCGCTCCGGCGAAGTTCGCCGCATTCACGTCGAATGCCGTGCGACCATCGGTGAAGTTGGCAATGCCGAACACAGCCTGCGCAAGATCGGTAAGGCTGGTGCGATGCGTTGGCGCGGTATCCGCCCGACCGTTCGTGGTGTTGTCATGAACCCGATCGATCACCCGCACGGTGGTGGTGAGGGCAAGACCGCCGCAGGTCGCCATCCGGTATCGCCATGGGGCCAGCAGACCAAGGGCAAGAAGACGCGCAGCAACAAGCGTACGACTTCCATGATCGTCTCGCGCCGCGGCAAGAAATAAGGATAAGTCATGACACGTTCATTGAAAAAAGGGCCGTTCTGCGACGCCCACCTGGTGAAAAAAGTCGAAGCCGCGCAAGCGAACAAAGACAAAAAGCCGATCAAAACCTGGTCCCGTCGTTCGACGATCATGCCGGATTTCATCGGCCTGACGATCGCGGTGCACAATGGCAAGCAGCACGTGCCGGTGTATGTCTCCGAGAACATGGTTGGTCACAAGCTTGGCGAATTTGCGCTGACCCGTACCTTCAAGGGCCACGCTGCTGACAAGAAGGCGAAGAAATAATGGAAACCAAAGCTATCCTCAAAGGCGTACGCCTGTCGGATCAGAAAGGTCGCCTGGTTGCTGACCAGATCCGTGGCAAGAAAGTTGATGCTGCATTGAACATTCTGCAGTTCAGCCCGAAGAAAGGTGCTGCGATCATCAAGAAGGTGCTGGAATCCGCTATTGCGAATGCTGAGCACAACGATGGCGCAGATATCGACGAACTGTTCGTGAAAACGATCTATGTCGAAAAGGGCCCGATCCTGAAGCGCTTTACTGCTCGTGCAAAAGGCCGCGGTGATCGTATCTCGAAACAATCCTGTCACATCTACGTGACTGTCGGTAATTAAGGAGTCGCGATGGGACAGAAGATACATCCAACCGGTTTCCGCCTCGCGGTTTCGCGTAACTGGGCGTCGCGCTGGTATGCCGGCAACGGCAACTTCGCTTCGATGCTCAATGAAGATCTGCAGGTTCGTGCCTATCTGAAAAAGAAACTGAAGAACGCTTCGGTTGGTCGCGTCGTCATCGAACGTCCGGCCAAGAACGCGCGCATCACGATTTTCAGTTCGCGTCCTGGTGTCGTTATCGGCAAAAAAGGCGAAGACATCGAAGTGCTGAAGTCGGCGCTGACCAAGATGATGGGCGTGCCTGTGCATGTCAACATCGAAGAAATCCGCAAGCCGGAAGTCGATGCGCAACTGATCGCCGATTCGATCGCCCAGCAGCTCGAGAAACGCATCATGTTCCGCCGTGCGATGAAGCGTGCGATGCAAAACGCAATGCGTTTGGGCGCGCAAGGCATCAAGATCATGTCGTCCGGTCGTCTGAACGGCATCGAGATCGCACGTACCGAATGGTATCGCGAAGGTCGTGTGCCTCTGCACACGCTGCGCGCTGATATCGACTACGGTTTTGGTGAAGCAGAAACGACCTACGGCATCATTGGTATCAAGGTCTGGGTTTACAAGGGCGATCGCCTCGCAAGCGGCGAAGCACCGGTTATCGATACGCCGGCTGACGACGACAAGAAGCGTCGTGCACCGCGTCGTGACGATGGAAAACCAGGTAGCCGTCCGGCAGCTAAGCGCGTGCGCGCTAAGAAGCCTGAAGATGCCCCGGCCGAGAAAGCAGGAGAATAATCATGCTGCAACCAGCACGCAGAAAATATCGTAAAGAGCAAAAAGGCCGTAATACCGGTATTTCGCACTCGCGCGGCACGGCTGTGTCGTTCGGCGAATTCGGTCTGAAGGCAGTCGGCCGTGGTCGTATCACCGCTCGCCAGATCGAAGCGGCGCGTCGTGCGATGACCCGTCACATCAAACGTGGCGGCCGTATCTGGATCCGTATCTTCCCGGACAAGCCGATTTCGAACAAGCCGGCCGAAGTTCGTATGGGTAACGGTAAGGGCAATCCGGAATACTACGTGGCTGAAATCCAGCCGGGCAAAATGTTGTACGAGATGGACGGTGTCGACGAGGCGCTGGCACGCGAGGCATTCCGCCTGGCTGCTGCCAAGCTGCCGCTGGCGACGACCTTCGTTGTCCGTCAAGTCGGCCAATAATCGGGAGTGACCATGAAAGCATCTGAACTCCAGGGCAAGGACCAAGCAGCCTTGACCAAAGAACTGAATGATCTGTTGAAGGCACAATTCGGCTTGCGCATGCAGTTGGCTACGCAGCAGTTGAGCAATACGTCGCAACTGAAAAAAGTGCGTCGCGACATCGCTCGTGTCAAAACGGTCATGAACCAGAAGGACGCTAAATAATGAACGATCAGGTAAAGCAAGCGCTCCGCCGCACGCTGGTTGGCAAGGTTGTATCGGACAAGATGGACAAGACCGTGACCGTGCTGATCGAGCACCGTGTCAAGCATCCGCTGTACGGCAAGATCATCATGCGCTCGAAGAAATATCATGCGCATAACGAAGGTAATCAAGCCAAGGCCGGTGACACCGTGGAAATCCAAGAAGGTCGTCCGATTTCCAAGACCAAGGCCTGGAGCGTGACCCGTGTCGTGCAAACGGCACAGATTGTCTAATTAGTTGTTGCAAGCCCGCCATTTCGGTGTGATAATGGCGGGCTTCGTTCCTGAAATTGCGGGAACAGTAGCAGATAGTGCCAAGCAGTAGCAGTTAAAAGTACTAGTCGAAGTTATTAGCAATCGTCCACCCCATCAGTTCGCTCCTGGTGAACTGCCGGGACCAAGACTGACCGCAAGTGCGTTGTGTGCTGGCGGATTAAGTTGGGAAAGAAAACACTATGATTCAAACTGAAAGCCGGCTCGAAGTAGCCGACAACACGGGCGCTCGTGAAGTCCTGTGCATCAAGGTGCTGGGCGGCTCCAAACGTCGCTATGCAAGCATCGGTGATGTGATCAAGGTCACGGTCAAGGTTGCTGCGCCGCGTGGTCGCGTGAAAAAGGGCGAAATTTACAACGCGGTTGTCGTGCGTACGGCCAAGGGCGTGCGTCGCCAGGACGGTTCCCTGGTCAAGTTCGACGGCAATGCGGCAGTTCTGCTGAACGCAAAACTGGAACCGATTGGCACGCGTATTTTTGGCCCGGTCACTCGTGAATTGCGCACTGAGCGCTTCATGAAGATCGTGTCGTTGGCGCCTGAAGTGCTGTAAGGAGTCGTGATGGATAAGATTCGTAAAAACGACGAAGTCATCGTTTTGACCGGTAAGGACAAGGGCAAGCGTGGCGTTGTGCAACGTCGCGTGGACGCCGAGTACGTGGTTGTTGACGGCGTTAATGTCGCCAAGAAGGCGACCAAGCCGAACCCGATGACGGGTGCGACCGGCGGCATCGTCGATAAGTTGATGCCAATTCATGTGTCGAATGTTGCGTTGTTCAACGCGGCAACCGGCAAGGCAGATCGTGCCGGCTTCAAGGATGTGGATGGCAAGAAAATCCGCGTCTACAAGTCGAACGGCGAAGTTGTGAAGGTTTGATAGATCATGGCCCGTCTCCAACAATTCTATAAAGAAAAAGTCGTTGCCGACTTGACTTCCAAATTCGCCTATAAATCGGTGATGGAAGTGCCGCGTATCCTGAAGGTCACCCTGAACATGGGTCTGTCGGAAGCGGTTGCGGACAAGAAAGTGATCGAACACGCTGTCGGTGATCTGACCAAGATCGCTGGCCAGAAGCCGGTTGTGACCAAGGCGCGTAAAGCTATCGCGGGTTTCAAGATTCGCGAAGGTTACCCGATCGGTTGCATGGTTACGCTGCGTGGCGCCCAGATGTACGAATTTCTGGATCGCCTGATCACGGTTGCGCTGCCGCGCGTTCGTGACTTCCGTGGTGTGTCCGGTCGTGCATTCGACGGTCGTGGCAACTACAACATCGGTGTGAAAGAGCAGATCATTTTCCCCGAGATCGAGTACGACAAGATTGACGCGTTGCGTGGTATGAACATCAGCATCACGACGACTGCGAAGACCGACGACGAAGCAAAAGCGCTTCTCGCCGCATTTAAATTCCCGTTCAGAAACTGAGGTCGCCATGGCAAAACTGGCACTGATTAACCGTGAACAAAAGCGTGCAGCCCTGGTAAAGAAATATGCCGGTAAGCGCGCCGAGTTGAAGGCAATCATCGATGACCAATCGAAATCGGAAGAAGAGCGTTACGAAGCGCGCCTGAAACTGCAGGCTCTGCCGCGTAATGCCAATCCGACACGTCAGCGTAATCGCTGCAATTTGACTGGTCGTCCTCGTGGCACTTTCCGCAAGTTCGGTTTGGGCCGTATCAAGCTCCGTGAAATCGCCATGCGTGGTGAGATTCCGGGTATGACTAAAGCAAGCTGGTAATAGGAGAATAAGCAATGAGTATGAGCGATCCTATCGCCGATATGCTGACCCGTATCCGCAATGCGCAAGGCGTGCAGAAAACTTCGGTGGCAATGCCGTCGTCGAAGGTCAAGATTGCCATCGCCAATGTGCTGCGCGACGAAGGCTACATTGAAGATTATGCAGTGACGGAAGCTGGCGGCAAGGCCGAGCTGAAAATCGGCCTGAAATACTACGCCGGTCGTCCAGTCATCGAACGCCTGGAGCGCGTGTCCCGTCCGGGCCTGCGCATCTACAAAGGCAAGGATGAGATTCCGAGCGTCATGAACGGTCTGGGTGTGGCTATCGTGTCGACCCCGCAAGGCGTCATGACCGATCGCAAGGCGCGCGCAACCGGTGTCGGTGGCGAAGTCATTTGCTACGTCGCTTAAGGAGTGCAAGATGTCTCGTGTAGGTAAAATGCCGATTGCACTGCCGAGTGGCGCGGAAGCGTCCATCTCTGCAACGCAGATTACGGTCAAGGGCCCGCTGGGCTCCCTGAGCCAGGCGCTGAATGGTCTGGTGCAAATCGAAAACAACAACGGCACGCTGAATGTGGCGCCGGCAAACGACAGCCGCGAAGCCAATGCGATGTCCGGCACGATTCGTGCGCTGGTCAACAACATGGTCAATGGCGTCACCAAGGGCTTCGAGAAGAAGCTGACGCTGGTTGGCGTGGGCTTCCGTGCTGCGGCACAAGGCGACAAGTTGAACCTGTCGCTGGGCTTCTCGCACCCGGTTGTTCATCAGATGCCGCAGGGTATCAAAGTGGAAACGCCGTCGCAGACCGAGATCCTGATCAAAGGTATCGATCGCCAGCGTGTTGGCCAGGTGGCTGCTGAAGTCCGCGCTTACCGCGCTCCGGAGCCTTACAAGGGCAAGGGCGTTCGCTATGCGGATGAAGTGGTTGTGCTCAAAGAAACCAAGAAGAAGTAAGGGTTGATGATGGACAAGAAACAATCCCGTCTGCGCCGCGGCCGCCAAACCCGCGCCAAGATTGCCGAGCTGAAGGTCAATCGCCTGGCTGTGCATCGTACCAACCTGCACATCTACGCCACGATCATCAGCCCGGATGCAAAGGTGCTGGCTTCGGCTTCCACGCTGGAGGCAGAGGTTCGCCAGCAACTGGCAGGCCAGTCTGGCAAGGGTGGCAACGCTGCTGCTGCCGCACTGATCGGCAAGCGTGTTGCAGAGAAAGCATTGAAGGCAGGAATCTCCGAAGTTGCGTTCGATCGCTCCGGTTTCCGTTATCACGGCCGTATCAAGGCAGTTGCTGAAGCTGCACGCGAAGCCGGTCTGAAGTTCTAAGGAAGAATCGTCATGGCAAAAATGCAATCGAAAATGCAAAGCGAAAAGCCGGATGATGGCATGCGCGAAAAAATGATCGCGGTCAACCGTGTGACCAAAGTGGTCAAGGGCGGTCGCATCATGGGCTTCGCCGCACTGGCAGTGGTTGGCGACGGCGATGGCCGCATCGGCATGGGCAAGGGCAAGTCGAAAGAAGTTCCGGTTGCCGTGCAGAAGGCAATGGAAGAAGCGCGTCGCAAGATGATCAAGGTCACCTTGAAGAACGGTACGCTGCAACACACGGTGAACGGCAAGCACGGTGCATCGTCGGTGTTGATGCTGCCAGCCAAGGATGGTACTGGCGTTATCGCCGGCGGCCCGATGCGCGCGATCTTCGAAGTAATGGGCGTGACGAACGTGGTTGCCAAGTCGACCGGTTCGACCAATCCGTACAACATGGTGCGTGCAACGCTGGACGGTCTGTCCAAGATGAGCACTCCTTCGGAAGTTGCTGCAAAGCGTGGCAAGTCCGTTGAAGAAATCCTGGGCTAAGGTGAACGCAATGGCAAATACGATCAAAGTCAAACTGGTCAAGGGTCTGATCGGCACGCGTGAGTCGCATCGTGCGACGGTTCGCGGCCTGGGCCTGCGTCGCGTCAATTCGGTTTCCGAATTGCAGGACACGCCGGCAGTGCGCGGCATGATCAACAAAGTAGCGTATCTCGTGAAAGTGGTGTCGTAAGCCTGGCTTACGTACGGAGAAAATCATGGAATTGAACACCATTCAACCTGCAGACGGCGCCAAGCACGCTAAGCGTCGCGTCGGTCGCGGTATCGGCTCCGGCCTGGGCAAGACGGCCGGTCGTGGTCATAAAGGTCAGAAATCGCGTTCGGGCGGTTTCCACAAGGTTGGTTTCGAAGGCGGTCAGATGCCGCTGCAACGTCGTCTGCCTAAGCGCGGTTTCAAATCGCTGGCAACGCCGTACAAGGCAGAAGTTCGCCTGTCCGATCTGCAGGCTTTGCCTGTCGAGGAAGTCGATATTCTGGCGTTGAAGCAAGCTGGCATCATTGGCGAGCTGGCTCGTGTCGTGCGCGTTATTCAATCGGGCGAAATCAGCAAGAAAGTTGTGCTGAAGGGTCTGATCGCGACCAAGGGCGCGAAAGCGGCGATCGAAGCAGCCGGCGGTTCGGTTGCGTAAAGCAGTCTGATAACGGGGTAAACATTGGCTACTGCTCCTCAGCTCGCCAAAGGTTCGGCCAGCGGATTTCCGTGGGGTCGTCTCTGGTTCCTGCTTGGTGCGCTGATCGTATTCCGTATCGGTGCGCACATTCCTGTTCCGGGCATTGATCCGGATCAGCTGGCGCAGTTGTTCAAGCAAAACCAGGGCGGCATCCTGGGCATGTTCAACATGTTCTCCGGCGGCGCACTGTCGCGTTTCACGGTGTTCGCGTTGGGCATCATGCCGTACATTTCTGCATCGATCATCATGCAGTTGATGACGGTCGTGTCGCCGCAGTTGGAAGCGTTGAAGAAGGAAGGCGAATCAGGTCGTCGCAAGATTACCCAGTACACGCGTTACGGCACCTTGTTGCTGGCGACGTTTCAGGGCTTGGGTATCGCGATTGCACTGGAATCGCAGGTCGGACTGGTAATTGATCCGGGCTTGGCTTTCCGCCTGACGACGGTGATCACGTTGGTGACCGGCACGATGTTCCTGATGTGGCTGGGTGAGCAGATCACCGAGCGTGGTCTGGGCAACGGTATTTCGATCATCATCTTTGCCGGTATCGCTGCAGGCTTGCCGAATGCGATCGGCGGTTTGTTCGAGCTGGTACGTACCGGTTCGATGAGCACGCTGTCGGCAATCCTGATTTGTGTGGTGGTGGCTGTGGTGACGTATCTGGTCGTGTTCATCGAACGCGGTCAACGCAAGATTCTGGTGAATTATGCGAAGCGTCAGGTCGGTAACAAGATCTATGGTGGACAGAGCAGTCATCTGCCGCTGAAGCTGAACATGGCAGGCGTGATTCCGCCGATCTTTGCATCGTCGATCATTCTGTTCCCGGCGACGATCACCAGCTGGTTTACGTCAGGTGAAACGACGAGTGCTTTCATTCGCTTCCTGAAGGATCTGGCGGCGTCGATGGCGCCAGGCGAACCGATTCATGCGCTGCTGTATGCGATTGCCATCGTTTTCTTCTGCTTCTTTTATACCGCACTGGTATTTAACAGCAAGGAAACGGCGGATAACCTGAAGAAGAGTGGTGCGTTTGTTCCTGGTATTCGTCCAGGCGATCAGACGGCGCGTTACATCGACAAGATTCTGACGCGACTGACGCTGGCCGGTGCCGTGTACATCACGCTGGTTTGCCTGTTGCCGGAATTCCTGATCGCGCGCTGGAAGGTGCCGTTCTATTTCGGTGGTACTTCGCTGTTGATTATCGTTGTTGTGACGATGGATTTCATGGCGCAAGTACAGAATTACGTGATGTCACAGCAATATGAATCTTTGCTACGCAAGGCGAATTTCAAGGGTGGTATTCCGTCGAGATAAGTACGGGGACACAGGCGAGACGAATGGCAAAAGACGACGTAATTCAGATGCAGGGCGAGATTCTCGAGAATCTGCCGAATGCAACGTTTAGGGTCAAGCTGGAAAACGGGCACATTGTGCTCGGGCATATTTCGGGAAAGATGCGGATGAACTACATTCGCATCCTTCCAGGCGACAAGGTGACAGTTGAGCTGACACCTTACGATTTAAGCAGGGCGCGGATTGTGTTCCGCACGAAGTAACTTTTAGAACGAATCAGAACTGTAGGAAAGAGGGCAAAAAATGAAAGTGCTCGCATCAGTCAAGCGGATCTGCCGCAACTGCAAGATCATCAAGCGCAAAGGCGTTATTCGTGTCATCTGCACCGAACCACGCCACAAGCAGCGCCAAGGTTAATTTAACGTTATCGATTGAGGAATAACGAATGGCACGTATCGCAGGGGTGAATATCCCCAACCATCAACATACCGTAATCGGCCTGACCGCAATTTATGGTGTCGGTCGTCCTCGTTCGCAAAAAATTTGCGAAGCGACGGGTGTGCCGACCACGAAGAAGGTCAAGGACCTCGACGATAACGAGCTGGAAAAGCTGCGCGATGAAATCGCCAAGTTCATCGTCGAAGGCGATCTGCGCCGTGAACTGTCGATGAACATCAAGCGTTTGATGGATCTGGGTTGCTACCGCGGCCTGCGTCATCGCCGAGGCCTGCCTCTTCGCGGTCAGCGTACGCGTACCAATGCTCGTACCCGCAAGGGCCCGCGCAAGGCAGCGCAGTCGCTGAAGAAATAATCCAGGCAAACGCTAGTCGGATTCAAGGAAACTTATAATGGCAAAAGCACCGAATAACGCCGCAGCACGTGTGCGTAAGAAAGTTAAGAAGAACGTTGCTGAAGGCATCGCGCATATTCATGCGTCCTTCAACAACACGATCATCACGATTACCGATCGTCAAGGCAATGCCCTGTCTTGGGCAACGTCCGGCGGTGCAGGCTTCAAGGGTTCGCGTAAATCGACCCCGTTTGCTGCGCAGGTTGCGGCAGAAGCTGCAGGCAAGGTCGCGATCGAATGCGGTATCAAGAACCTGGAAGTGCGCATCAAGGGCCCTGGCCCTGGCCGTGAATCGTCGGTTCGTGCACTGAATAACCTGGGTATCAAGATCACCCAGATTCAGGACGTGACGCCGGTTCCGCACAACGGTTGCCGCCCACCGAAACGTCGTCGTATCTAAAATCCGGGCGGTCGATTTCGGCCGTCTGAATTGCAGTAAATGCCCGCCAATGCCCTTGGCGGGTTTTGTTCTTAAGCCCACCGTCTGATTGCAGGCAGATCAGACTAGCGCCCGATGAATTTGGGGCGTCATTCGATAAAAGGAAAACACCGTGGCACGTTATATCGGACCAAAAGCAAAACTCTCGCGTCGCGAGGGTACCGACCTGTTTCTGAAGAGCGCACGTCGTTCGCTCGATTCCAAGTGCAAGCTCGACTCCAAGCCGGGCCAGCATGGCCGCACCTCCGGCGCACGTACGTCGGATTACGGCAACCAGCTGCGTGAAAAGCAGAAGGTCAAGCGCATGTACGGCGTGCTGGAACGCCAATTCCGTCGTTATTTTGCCGAAGCGGATCGCCGCAAGGGCAACACCGGTGAAACGCTGCTGAAGCTGCTGGAAGGCCGTCTGGACAATGTCATTTATCGCATGGGTTTTGGTTCGACCCGTGCGGAAAGCCGTCAGCTGGTTTCGCACAAAGCCTTCACCGTCAACGGTATCGTTGTGAACATCGCGTCGTATCAGGTCAAGCCGGGCGATGTCATCGCCGTGCGCGAAAAGGCCAAGAAGCAGACGCGTATCGTCGAAGCGCTGTCGCTGGCTGAACAAGTCGGTATGCCATCGTGGGTGTCGGTTGATTCCAAGAAGATGGAAGGCACCTTCAAATCGGTTCCGGACCGTAGTGAAATCGCCAACGACGTCAACGAATCGCTGATCGTCGAATTGTATTCGCGCTAATCGCAGTATTTGCCGCCGCTGTATCGCATTCAGGAACCGGATTACAAGCGCGCGGCGGCGCTGTTTCTCCGGTTTCGCCAGCAAGTCGTTATCACTCCATCAGCCTTATCGGTGTAACGAGCCGAGGGTATTGAAAAGGACATTACATGCAAAACAGTTTGTTGAAGCCTCGTATCATTGAAGTCGAAGCGCTGGGCGCCGGTCACGCGAAAGTCGTGATGGAGCCGTTCGAGCGCGGCTACGGTCATACGCTGGGTAATGCGTTGCGCCGCGTGCTGCTGTCGTCGATGATCGGCTATGCGCCGACCGAGGTGACGATCGCTGGTGTCGTGCACGAATACTCGTCGCTGGATGGCGTGCAGGAAGACGTCGTCGATCTGCTGTTGAACCTGAAAGGCGTGGTTTTCAAGCTGCACAACCGCGACGATGTCACGCTGATCCTGAAGAAGGAAGGCGAAGGCGCCGTACTGGCTTCGGATATCGAACTGCCGCACGATGTCGAACTGATCAATCCGGATCACGTGATCGCGCATCTGACCGCCGGTGGCAAGCTGGATATGCAGATCAAGGTTGAAAAAGGCCGCGGCTATGTGCCGGGCAACGTGCGCCGTCTGTCGGAAGACACCAACAAGACGATCGGCCGCATCATCCTGGATGCATCGTTCTCGCCGGTTCGCCGTGTGTCGTACGCAGTGGAATCCGCTCGCGTCGAACAGCGTACCGATCTGGATCGCCTGGTCATCAACATCGAAACCAATGGTGTGATCACGCCGGAAGAAGCGATCCGCCAATCGGCCCGTGTACTGGTTGACCAGTTGAATGTGTTCGCAGCACTGGAAGGCACCGAAGCGCCGGCAGATGCTCCGTCGCGTGCACCGGCTGTCGATCCTATCCTGCTGCGTCCGGTCGACGATCTGGAACTGACGGTCCGTTCCGCAAACTGCCTGAAAGCAGAAAACATCTACTACATTGGCGATCTGATCCAGCGTAGCGAGAATGAACTGCTGAAGACGCCGAACCTCGGCCGCAAATCCCTGAACGAACTCAAGGAAGTGCTGGCATCCCGCGGTTTGACGCTGGGCATGAAGCTGGAAAACTGGCCGCCTGCCGGTCTGGAGAAGTAATTTTCTGCGAGGCGGGGTATACTCCGCCTCGCTTTGTTTGTTATTGATTGATTTACCGGTCCGCGTTGCTGGCAAGCGACGATAGAAGAACTGGATTTAAACTCGAAACCTGAAAGGAATCACCATGCGTCACCGTCACGGCCTCCGTAAGCTGAACCGTACTTCCTCGCACCGCCTCGCGATGCTCCGTAACATGACCGTTTCGTTGCTGCGTCACGAAGCGATCAAAACCACGCTGCCGAAAGCCAAGGAACTGCGTCGCGTCGTCGAACCGATCCTGACCCTGGGCAAGACCGATACGCTGGCCAACAAGCGCCTGGCTTTCAACCGCCTGCGCGATCGCGAAATCGTCGGCAAGCTGTTCTCCGAACTCGGCCCGCGCTACGCAAACCGCAACGGCGGCTATCTGCGTATCCTGAAAATGGGTTTCCGCGTTGGCGATAACGCTCCGATGGCATTCGTCGAACTGGTTGACCGTCCGGAAAACACCGAAGCTGTCGAAGACAACAGCGCAGAATAACGATTGCTCGACGCCGTCATCGATGGCGCGGCAAATCGACAAAAAAGCCAGGCTTATGCCTGGCTTTTGTTTTTCCGGCATATTCGTTTACTGTAACCGGATCGAACAAGCTGACGTACTACAGAACATGAACGACAAGGATGCATTCCGCGCGCTGCTGATCATGACGACGTTTCCCGACGAGGCAAGCGCACAGAAACTTGCACATGCTCTCGTCGAACGACGCTTGGCCGCCTGTGTCCATCTATTGCCGCCGATCCGGGCTGTCTATCGATGGCAGGATACGATCGAGGAAGCCACGGAAGTGGCGGTTCATATCAAATCCGTGCAGGCGCGTTATGCAGAGCTGGAGATTGCGATACGCGAGTTGCATCCGTATGACGTGCCGGAAATCGTGGCGGTGCCGATTGTAGCCGGCTCGCGGGATTATCTTGAATGGTTGGAAAAACAGGTCGCCGGCGGTACAGGCATCCAGGAGTAACAGGTGGGCAGAGTGGGCAAAGAGAAGCAATATTCGTTGTTTGCGCATGTGCGTAGTATGGTGGCAATGCTGCGAATGCTGATCGTCGTGATGTGCGCGATGATGGCGTTACCGGCGCAGGCCGACGAGGAGTATCTCGCTCCGGACGTCGCTTTCAAGCTGTCGGCGGGCATGGCCGATGCCCAAACTGTCGTCGTCCATTTCAAGATCGCGGACGGCTATTACCTGTATCGCGAACGCTTTGCCTTCAAGGCATCCGACGCAGTGCTGGGGGCGGCGGATATTCCTGCCGGCGTCATCAAGTTCGACGAGACTTTCCAGAAGAACGTCGAAACCTATCACAAGGAAGTGACGATCCGCATTCCGGTCGAGGCAAGCGGCCCCTTCGTGTTATCGGTGACCAGCCAGGGATGTGCGGATAAAGGATTGTGCTATCCGCCGATGGAAACTCATGTCAAATTGGATCCGGCGGTCCTGACTGCAGGCGGAGTGGCCGGCAATGCCGCAAGCGGAGCGTCGGCTGGAGCAATGTCCGACTCCGAAACGGGCCGAATCGAACGTGCACTGCAGAGCGGCAGCCTGCCAACCATACTGCCGCTGTTTTTCCTGCTCGGCCTCGGCCTTGCCTTCACGCCATGCGTGTTGCCGATGATTCCGATTCTTTCGGGCATCATTGTTGGCGAGGGCGCACGCGTCGGTCGTGCGCGCGGTTTCATCCTGGCACTGGTTTATTCGTTGGGCATGGCGATCGTCTATACGGCGCTTGGCATCGCGGCCGGCTTGATCGGCGAGGGGCTGGCGGCCGCACTGCAGAATCCTTGGGTGCTGGGCGCTTTCGCGATCCTGATGGCTGTGCTGGCCTTGTCGATGTTCGATGTTTATCAATTACAGGTACCGGCAGCATTGCAGACACGTTTGACACAGACGTCCGGCCGATTTGCCGGCGGCAAGATGCTGGGCGTGTTCGTGATGGGCGCGATTTCTGCGCTGATCGTGGGCCCCTGCGTTGCGGCGCCGCTGGCCGGCGCATTGGTTTACATCAGTCAGACGCGCGATGTTGTCATCGGCGGTAGTGCGCTGTTTGCGATGGCAATAGGAATGAGTGTGCCGTTGCTAGTGGTCGGCCTGTCGGCAGGCAGCCTGTTGCCGCGTGCCGGCATGTGGATGGACGACGTCAAGCATTTCTTCGGTGTACTGATGCTGGCAGTGGCCTGGTGGATGGTGTCGTCTGTCATTCCAGCAATTGTCCAGATGCTGGGATGGGCCGCAATCGGCCTCGGTTATGGTGCCTACCTGTGGTGGGGCGCGGGCAAGGGCTGGGCATTGCGCGCGGTAGGATTGGCTTTCGCCGTGCTCGGTGCCGTGCAACTGGTCGGTGTAACCGCCGGCGGACGAGACCCGCTGGCGCCACTGTCGCATTTGCAATCGACACCGGAAGCCAAGGTGAGTTTCGTTCGCGTGAAGACGGTCGCTGAACTGGACAGGGTGCTAACGCAGTCTGCCGGCAAATATGTCATGCTGGATTTTTATGCGGACTGGTGCGTCTCGTGCATCGAGATGGAAAAGCTGACCTTTCCCGATCCGCGCGTGCGTGCACAGTTGGCAGACATGGTGCTGCTGCAGGTGGATGTCACGAAAAACGATGCCGACGACAAGGAAATGTTGAAGCGTTTTCAACTGTTCGGCCCGCCCGGCATCATCTTCTTTGACAGGAGCGGCCATGAGATTCGGGGCGGCCGCGTTGTCGGCTTTCAAAATGCCGACAGATTTTCGCAATCGCTGGCGAACATACGCCGGTTCTGACGCGGCGTTTCCTGCGGTAAGCCGGCTGAGAAAGCGAACTGAAAGTCATACACATAGCTTTCCGTTATTTGTATAGTGGATATCTGTCTTTGGGCAGTACGACTATTTCGTTATAGTCTTGCTAAAGTGAGATCGATTACAGTGCAAAGGAGAAAGTAATGACATTACGTTTAGGCGATACCGCACCTGATTTCGAGCAGGAGTCATCGATCGGGAAGATCAAGTTTCATGATTGGGCCGGCGATTCGTGGGTGGTCCTGTTTTCTCATCCGGCGGATTTCACGCCTGTGTGCACCACGGAACTTGGCCTGACTGCCAAGCTGAAACCCGAGTTCGACAAGCGCAACGTCAAGGCGATCGCGCTGTCGGTGGACGCGGCGGAAAAACATCTGTCGTGGATCAAGGATATCGAGGAAACGCAAAAGACCGTCGTCGGCTTCCCGATCATCGCCGACTCGGACAAGACTGTTTCGACGCTGTATGACATGATCCACCCGAACCAGTCGGCAACTGCGACGGTCCGTTCCCTGTTCGTCATCGATCCGAAAAAGGTCGTCCGCCTGATCATCACCTATCCGATGAGTACCGGCCGCAACTTCGATGAAGTATTGCGCGTCATCGATGCGCTGCAACTGACGGATGGTTATGCGGTGGCGACGCCGGGCAACTGGCGCGACGGCGACGACGTCATTATCCCGTTGACGGTGCAGGACGAAGCCGTGATCAAGCAGAAGTATCCGAAAGGTTACAAGGCCGAGCGGCCGTATCTGCGCCTGACGCCGCAGCCGAACAAATAATATTTGCACCAATAAAAAAGCGCCCTGCAGGGCGCTTTTTTTGGGCGGCATGTTCAGCTTGTTTTTAGCCGGCGCGCGATGTCCAGCGCAAAATAGGTCAGCACGCCATCGGCCCCGGCGCGCTTGAAGGCGATCATCGCTTCCATCATCGCCTTGTCGTGGTCGATCCAGCCGTTCTGAGCCGCAGCCTTGATCATCGCGTATTCGCCGCTGACCTGATAAGCGAAGGTCGGCACCTTGAATTCGTCTTTCACGCGCCGCACGATATCCAGATACGGCATGCCCGGCTTGACCATCACCATGTCCGCACCTTCGGCAAGATCCAGCGCCACTTCCCGCAGTGCTTCATTGCTGTTGGCGGGATCCATTTGATACGTCATCTTGTTGCTTTTGCCCAGCGTGGTCGACGAACCGACCGCATCGCGGAATGGGCCATAGAAGGCCGAAGCATACTTGGCCGAGTACGCCATGATGCGTGTATGGATGTGGTGGCTGGATTCCAGCGCGGCGCGGACGGCGCCGATGCGACCATCCATCATGTCCGACGGCGCGACGATGTCCACGCCGGCCTCCGCCTGCGTCAACGCCTGCTTGACGAGAATGGCGCAGGTTTCGTCGTTGAGTACATACCCTTGGGAATTGAGCACGCCGTCCTGGCCGTGGCTGGTGTAGGGATCAAGGGCCACGTCGGTCAGGATGCCGAGTTCGGGGAAACGCTTCTTGAGCTCGCGTACGGCGCGCGGTACCAGGCCGTCGGGATTGGTGGCTTCGATGCCGTCCGGCGTCTTCAGCGATGCGCTGATGACGGGGAATAGCGCCAGAGCCGGAATATGTAGCGCCACGCACTCTTCCGCCACATTCAGCAACAGATCGATCGACAGCCGCTCGACGCCAGGCATCGATGAAACTTTTTCACGCTGGTTTTCACCGTCGGTAATGAAGACGGGGTAGATCAGATCCGCCGGCGTGATGACGTTCTCCCGCATCATCGCACGCGAAAAAGCATCCTTGCGCATGCGGCGCATGCGGACGGCGGGGAATTGTGCATTGGTCAAGAGTTTGGACATGACGGTCTTCGGCAAAGAGGCAATCGTTAAAAAAGCGGCGAACCGGTGAAACTTTTTCGCTGCATGCTTATCCTAGATGGCAGATGCTATGCATCTCCCGCTTCTCCTCCCTGAGCGGGGCCGCATCGCTACCATAGCGATATGGCGTTATTGCCCTGGAGATACTCCCCTTTCTCCAGGGCTTTTTTTATGCGCGGCCGATTCGCAGCACATCCAATTTACGAAATGGCCGGTGCCGCATCGGGCGTTTCCTCCGCATCGTTCAATCCTAGCAATGACAGGATTTTCTCGTCGGCTTCGTCGATCCCGCTGCGCTTGAGCGCGGAAAAGAGCTGAGCGGTGAACGGGAAGGGTTTCCCTTCTTCATCTACATAGCTGCCGAGGCGTGCACGTGTGGCGCGCAGGGCATCGGCGCTTTCGCTGCGGTTCAGCTTGTCCGCTTTCGTCAGCAGGCAATGGATGGGTTTGCCGGTCGGCGCAAACCATTCCAGCATCTGGATATCCAGATCGGTGAACGGTCGGCGCGCATCCATGATCAGGACCAGCGCTGCCAGCTGCTTGCGTTGCCGGACGTAATCGCCGAGCAGTTCCTGCCAGTGCAGCTTGGCGGAGCCAGAGACTTCAGCATAGCCGTAGCCGGGCAGATCGACCAGCAGTCCGCGGATTTCATCCACGCGGGTTTCGTCCTTGCGGTGCTGGCCCACGTGTGCGCCACCGATCGAGAAGTAATTGATATGCTGCGTACGTCCCGGTGTTTTGGATGCAAACGCGAGTTTCTTCTGGTTGGCCAGGGTATTGATGGCCGTCGATTTGCCGGCATTGGAACGCCCGGCGAAGGCAATTTCGGGAACTTGCGTATTTGGCAAATCGCGAAGATGATTCACCGTGGTGAAGAAACGGGCTTGCCAAAGTAGGGACATAGGGGAACCGGAAAATACATGAAGGTTGGCAAAAATGCCGAAAAGCTATTGTACAATCAACGGTCAGGCAT
This sequence comes from Oxalicibacterium sp., assembly GCA_036519215.1. Lineage (GTDB taxonomy): Bacteria > Pseudomonadota > Gammaproteobacteria > Burkholderiales > Burkholderiaceae_D > Oxalicibacterium. The sequence goes on along the minus strand of DATDLO010000193.1, from coordinate 10,081 downwards.
GATGCCCCACGGAGGAACTAAAGCTTTCAATTGCAGTACGTGCAGAACGAACGGTAACAAAACGTCGCCACCTCAGGCCAGAATTTTAAATACTCAGGGTGTTTGAATGAATCGAGTTTGTTTTCCAATCATAAAAATCGCGTCCGTTGCAATGTTGGCAATCGTATCTTCCCTCGCCAGCGCCCAAGAATCCAAACCTGCCAAGGCAGATCCCGCCAAGGGAGAAGCGCTCTATAACACGGGCGATGCGGCACGCAACATTACCGCCTGTATCGCCTGTCATGGCGCTGCCGGCAATTCGACGATTTCGCAGAATCCCAAGCTGACCGGCCAGCCCGGCGCTTATATTCATAAACAGCTGCTCGACTTCAAGGGTCCTGCACGCAACAATCCGATCATGACCGGTATTGCCAAGGCCATGACGGAAGAAGACATCCAGAACGTTGTGGCCTATCTGGACAAGCAGAAACCTGCACCGGGTGCGGCACGCAATCCGGCCACTGTCGAACTGGGCAAGAAGATATTCCGCGGCGGTATCGCCGAGAAACACATACCGGCCTGTGCCGCATGCCACAGCGCGAATGGCGCAGGCATTCCGGCGCAGTTCCCGCGTCTGGCGGGGCAGCATCAGGACTATACGACGGCACAATTGGTTAATTTCCGTTCCGGTGCACGCAAGAACAGCGATCCGATGACGACAATTGCCAAGCGGATGTCGGACGAGGAAATTCAGGCAGTCGCGGATTACGTGGCAGGCCTGAAGTAAAGGGAATTACGCGGAAAAACAGGACGGGGGCGGCCTAGGCTGCCCCTTTTGTTTTTCAAGAAAGCATGCGGTATGCGGCGCGTGCCGGCGAACGAGAAATGAAGAGCGGAATGACGAGCAGAACGAAGAGCGGAACGGAAACGAATGCCGCAGAGATAAATACCGGCGGTTGGGAATTGCAGACCAGCCGTCGCTGGCTGGCCGAAACGGTGGAACTGCTGTCGTCCATGCGTTTTGCCATCAGCCTGCTGACGTTGATCTCTATCGCATCGATCATCGGCACCGTGCTGAAGCAGAACGAGCCGATGCCGAACTACGTCAACCAGTTCGGCCCGTTCTGGTTCGAAATTTTCGGCAAGCTGGACTTGTATTCGGTCTATTCGGCCTGGTGGTTCCTGCTGATCATGGGCTTCCTCGTCACTTCGACTTCGTTGTGCCTGATCCGCAACGCGCCCAAGATGCTTCACGACATGCGCAGCTGGCGCGACAACGTGCGCGAACAGTCGCTGCGTAATTTTCACCATCGTACCGAATGGGAAAGCGGTCTGGGTCATGCGGCACTGGCCGAACAAACCGCCAACCGTATTGCCGCCGACGGCTACAAGGTGAAAGTGTTCGAGCGGGAAAACGCCACGCTGATTGCAGCACGCCAGGGGGCGGGCAACAAATGGGGCTACATCTTCGCCCATGCATCCATCGTCATCATCTGTCTGGGCGGTTTGCTCGATTCGGATCTGACGATTCGCATCCAGAAACTGCTGTTCGACAAGACGCCATTTTCCGGCAGCGGCCTGATTTCGCAGATTCCGGCAGCGCATCGTCTCGGCCTCGGCAATCCTACCTTTCGCGGCAATACGATGATTCCGGAGGGCGGCAGCAGCAATACCGCAATCATTCCGCAAGCGGACGGTGTGCTGATCCAGGATTTGCCGTTCACCATCCAGCTGAAGCGCTTCGTCATCGACTATTACTCGACCGGCATGCCGAAGCTGTTTGCCAGCGACGTCGTCATCACCGACAGTGGGAACGGCAAGTCTTTCCCTGCGACCATCAAGGTGAACGAGCCGCTGATCTATCGCGGCATCGCCATGTATCAATCCAGTTTCGAAGATGGCGGAAGTCATCTGAAACTGGCCGGCTATCCGATGCAGGGCGCACAACGCACGTCGTTCACGATGCAGGGCGAGGTGGGTAGTTCATCGCCCTTGCAATCTGCAGGTAACGATTACACGGTCGAATGGTCGGGCTTTCGTCCGTTCAATGTCGAGAACATGGCACAGAACGGCCAGGATGCGCGTGCCGTCAATCCGCAGCAGGGTTTCGGGCAATCCTTTTCCGCCAGCCTCGATAAACATCTGGGCTCGGCCGCGAAGAATGCCGAAAACAAGGATTTGAAGAATGTCGGCCCCAGCGTGCAGTACAAGCTGCGCGACAAGAACGGCCAGGCGCGCGAGTACCTGAACTACATGCAACCGGTATTGATCGACGGCTCTTGGGTTTTCCTTGCCGGCATGCGCGATACGCCGGACGGCCCGTTCCGTTACCTGCGTATTCCGGCCGATGACAACGATACGGTGGACGAGTGGATGCGCCTGCGGGCAGCGCTGGCGGACCCAGCCTTGCGCGCGCAGGCAGCACAACGTTACGCAAGTCGCGCGGCACCGGCAGCACGGGAAAACGTCGCGCGTCTACGTGAGCAGTTGCAGGCTTCGTCGCTAAAGGGGTTGACCATCTTTGCCGGCGACGAAAGTGAATCCGGTTATGTCGCCGTTTCGCGTTTCCTCGAAAAAATCCCGCCGCAGGAACAGGAGAAGGCAGCGGACATTTTCATGAAGATATTGAACGGCAGCTTGTGGGACTTGTGGCAATTGGCGCGCGAACGCGACGGCTTGCCGCCGGTCGAACCCGATGAAAAACACGGCCGCTTCCTGCAGCTGGCGACCAATGCCTATTCGGATGCATTTTTCTACGGTGCGCCGGTTTACCTGCAACTGCAGGGTTTCGAGGAAGTGAAGGCTTCCGTCCTACAGGTGACGCGTTCGCCCGGCAAGAATGTCGTCTACTTCGGATGCCTGCTGCTGGTGATCGGCGTGTTTTCGATGTTTTACATACGCGAGCGTCGTCTGTGGGTCTGGATCAAGCCGACCGAAAACGGTGCATCGCATGCATTGATGGCAATGAGTTCGCAGCGCAAAACGCTGGATTTCGAAAAGGAATTCGAAACGCTGAAACAGCAATTGCCGTTGTCTTAAACGAAGGCGCGCTCACTATATACTGTGCGCTTTCGCCGGTGCAGGCGAAGCGACGCAGATTCATCACGGAGACATCGCATGGAAGTCGTACAAAATCGCATGTATGCGCAGGCCCCCGGATTCTTCCGGCGTCTTTCCACGATCGACTGGCTATATGGCGCAGCATTGCTGATCGGCACCTTGTTTGCATTGCGACAGTACGGCCATCACATGGATGGTTACGAACGTGCGGTGCTGGTGCTGGCGGCGCCGGTATTTGCCTGGCTGGGCTGGCACTGGAAGTCGGTGCGCTGGCTGATGGCGTTGCTGGCGATCCTGGCATTGTCGGCAATCGGCATGTATGGCGGTGTGCTGCAGGCGGCCGAGCAGAAGTTTTTCCTGAAATACCTGTTGTCCAGCCAATCCGCCATCCTGTGGATGAGCACATTGTTCGTGCTGTCGACGCTGTTCTACTGGGGCGGTTTGGTATTGAAATCTCCGACCGGTGGATCGATCGGCAGCAAGCTGTGCTGGGCCGCCGTCGTCATGGGATTCACCGGCATGCTGGTGCGCTGGTACGAGTCGTATCTGATGGGTGCCGACATCGGCCATATTCCGATCTCGAACCTGTACGAAGTCTTCATCCTGTTTTGCATGGTGACGTCGCTGTTCTATCTGTACTACGAACAGACCTATGCAACACGCCAGCTCGGTCCGTTCGTGCTGCTGGTGGTCAGCGCGGCAGTCGGCTTCCTGATCTGGTACATGGTCACGCGCGACGCGGCAGAGATTCAACCGCTGGTGCCGGCGCTGCAAAGCTGGTGGATGAAGATACATGTGCCGGCCAATTTCATCGGCTACGGTACGTTCTCGCTGGCGGCGATGGTCGCGGTGGCTTATCTGCTGAAATCGCACGGCATGCTGGCGGATCGCCTGCCGTCGCTGGAATTGCTGGACGATGTGATGTACAAGGCGATCGCCGTCGGCTTCGCCTTCTTTACCATTGCGACGATTCTTGGTGCGCTGTGGGCGGCCGAAGCCTGGGGCGGTTACTGGTCGTGGGATCCGAAGGAAACCTGGGCGCTGATCGTCTGGCTCAATTATGCGGCCTGGCTGCACATGCGGTTGATGAAAGGTTTGCGGGGACGCATCGCTGCATGGTGGGCGCTGGTCGGCTTGCTGGTGACGACCTTTGCTTTCCTCGGCGTCAATATGTTCCTGTCCGGCCTTCACTCCTACGGCGAGTTGTAACGCAAGTTATAACAAAACCGGGATACATTGTTTAGCTTTCCGTAACGAAACTTCCATTGCGGCGGTCCGGTCAGACAGGCAACATATAGTCATTGTCTTGCAGAGGAACCGCCATGCTGATCAAGCGCCAACCCAACGGTATCGATCTGCCGTTTTCGTCCGAAATAACGCCGCGCGCGGTGTTCGAATCGCGCCGTTCCTTCATCAGGCAGATCGCGCTCGGCTCCATCGCCGGCAGTGCATTGCTGGAGATGGCGCAGCGTGAGGCGTTTGCCGCATCGGGCGCGCAGAAGCTGGCTGCCAAGGCGAATCCTTCCTATGTCGTGCTCGACAAGCAAACGTCGTACAAGGACGCCACGACCTATAACAATTTCTACGAATTCGGCACCGACAAAAGCAGCCCTGCGCGCAATGCCGGTGCAATGAAAACGCGTCCGTGGACAGTATCGATCGAAGGTGAAGTCAAAAAGCCGATGACGCTCGACATCGATGCGTTGCTGAAACTGGCGCCGCTGGAAGAGCGCATCTATCGATTGCGCTGCGTCGAAGGCTGGTCGATGGTGATTCCGTGGATCGGTTATTCGCTTTCCGCATTGATCAAAAAGGTCGAGCCGACGTCGAATGCCAAATATGTGCAATTCGTCACTGTCGAAGACAAACAGGCGATGAACGGCTTGAGCTATCCGGTGCTGGACTGGCCGTACACGGAAGGCCTGCGCATCGACGAGGCGAATCATCCGCTGACGCTGCTGACGCTCGGCATGTATGGCGAGGTGCTGCCGAATCAGAACGGTGCGCCAGTACGCATCATCGTGCCGTGGAAGTACGGTTTCAAGTCGGCCAAATCCATCGTCAAGATCCGCTTCGTCAAGGAGCAGCCGCCTACCGCCTGGAATCTGGCGGCGGCCAACGAGTACGGTTTCTATTCGAACGTCAATCCGCAGGTCGATCACCCGCGGTGGTCGCAAGCGAGCGAGCGGCGCATCGGCGAAGACGGTTTCTTCACGAAGAAGCGGCCGACGCTGATGTTCAACGGCTACAGTCAGGTAGCATCGTTGTATAGCGGCATGGACCTCAGAAAGTATTTCTGATATCGACGAACGGCACGCACGTAATGTCATGACATTCAATCCCACTCCACGACAATTAAGCGTCATCAAGCTGCTGGTTTTTCTGCTGGCGCTGATTCCATTCGCACGCCTGGCTTACGGCGCATTCACGGATGGCTTGGGTGCGAATCCGCTTGAACTCATCACCTGGAATACCGGCGAATGGACGCTGTATTTTCTGACGATGACGCTGGCGGTCACGCCGTTGCGCCGTTTGACGAAATGGAACTGGTTGGTACGGCTGCGCCGCATGCTCGGACTGTTCGCCTTCTTCTACGTGATGTTGCATTTCACGGCATTTTTCTGGTTTGACCATTTCTTCGACGTGCGGGAAATGCTGAAGGACGTGGCGAAACGGCCTTTCATTCTGGTCGGCTTTACTGCTTTCGTGCTACTGATCCCATTGGCGGTGACGAGTACCAACGGCATGGTGAAGCGGCTGGGTGCCAAGCGCTGGCAATGGCTGCATCGATTAATCTATCTGATCGTGCCGCTTGGCCTGCTGCATTTCTGGTGGATGCGTTCCGGCAAGCACAACTTCACCGAACCGCTGATTTTTCTTGTGATCGTCGGCGTATTGCTGCTGGTGCGAGTGGTGTGGGCGATGCAGAAGCGCGCGAAAGAAACAAGGCAGGTGCGATCGCCTGCATGAAAATCTTTTGCGGGGAAATGAAAAAAGCGGATGACGTGTCATCCGCTTTTATTTTTTGTCTGCCGCTTACGGTAGCAACGACTCCAGTGCGAACAGGTCGGCGGCCGATTCGCGCCGGCGGATCAAATGCACTTGTGCGCCATCCACCATGATTTCCGCCGCACGGCCGCGTGTATTGTAGTTGGAAGACATCGTCATGCCGTAGGCGCCAGCGGAGAGAATGGCGAGCAGATCGCCTTGCTCGATTGCCAGTTCGCGCGCGCGCGCCAGCCAGTCGCCAGATTCGCAGACCGGGCCGACCACGTCGTAGACTGCAGCCGCAGCATCGCCTTGCTTGACCGGTTGCACGCCGTGCCAGGCTTCATACATCGCCGGACGCATCAGATCGTTCATGGCGGCATCGACGATCGCGAAATTCTTCGTCTCGCCATGCTTGATGAACTGCACTTCGGTCAGCAGCACGCCGGCATTGCCGACGATGGAGCGGCCGGGTTCGAACAGTACCTTGATCGGCTTGCCGTCGTGTCTGGCGGCACGCCATGCATCGATTTTCGCGAAAAGGCGGGATAGATAGTCGCCGACGGCAACGGGTTTTTCACCGTCGTAGTCGATGCCGATGCCACCGCCGATGTCGAGATGATGAACATGGATGTTTTCGGCAGCCAAGGCATCGATCAGCTCGATCAGTTTGTCGACGGCTTCCAGCAGCGGCGCATCGTCCAGCAATTGCGAACCGATGTGGCAGTCGATGCCGGTGATGTCGATGTGTGGCAGAGAGGCGGCGACACGATAGGTTTCCAGCGCGTCTTCATAGGCGACGCCGAACTTGTTGTCCTTCAGCCCGGTGGAAATGTAGGGATGAGTTTTTGCATCGACGTTCGGGTTCACCCGCAGCGAGATGGGCGCCTTCTTGCCCAGTTCGGCCGCAACCTCGTTCAGCCGATGCAGTTCGGGAATCGATTCGACGTTGAAACAGAGAATGTCGTGCGACAGCGCCAGGCGCATTTCCTCGCGCGATTTGCCGACGCCGGAAAAAATCACCTTGCGCGGCGAACCGCCGGCCGCCAGCACGCGCAACAGTTCACCGCCGGAGACGATGTCGAAACCGGAGCCGAGCTTGCCGAGCAAGTTCAGTACGGCGATGTTGGAATTCGACTTGACCGAATAGCAGACCAGCGCACCGTCATCGCCGCGGCCATGCTTGTTGCAGGCATCGGCATAGGAGCGGAAATTTTCGACCAGTGCAGCCCTGGAATAGACGTAGACAGGCGTGCCGAATTGACGCGCAATTTGCGTCAACGGCACGTTTTCGGCGTGCAGTTCGCCGTGCTGATAGGAAAAGTGCGACATGGAATGCGTTATTTTGAATCGGGAGAAACGGTCGTTGGCGCCGTTTCGATCTCTGGTGCCGGCGCGGTCGCCGCCGGACCGACCGTGCGGGCCGATGCGGATGAGGGCTTGCCCTGTTGCGGCATATAGAGCGGGCCGCGCTGTCCGCAGCCGCCGAGCACGATCAGCAGGGTCAATCCCGTGGCTACGGACAGAGAGGAAATGAAACGGGGCGTGCCGGAACGGAGCTTCACGATAGAATCAGGGTTTGATGAAACGTGTTGGAGTGTAGCATGACCGAATCGGAATTCCTGGAGCAGGCGGAAGCCATGCTGGGCCGCATCGAGGCGGCGCTGGAGCAGGCGAATGACAGCGGCGATCTCGACGTCGAATGTTCGCGTAATGGCAATGTGCTGGAAATCGAATTTATCGACAACGGAACAAAAATCATCGTCAACAGCCAGGCGGCGATGCAGGAATTGTGGGTGGCGGCCAAGTCCGGCGGTTTCCACTTCAAATCGAATGGCACCCACTGGATCGGCACGCGCGATGGCGCGGAATTGCTGGCGGCTTTGTCGAAGATGGTCAGCGAGCAGGGCGGGGCTTCGGTCACGCTGAACTGATTTGCCTGCATAAAAAACGGGAAGCCAAGGCTTCCCGTTTTTTATGACCGAATGGCGATCGGAGCCAGAGTACAGCGTCAGAACAGTTCGTTCTTCACTTCGTCGCGTGTCGGCTGGCTGGTTCCGGTCGAATCACCAATACCCAGGCTGCGTACGCCCAGCTCCGGTGGGCTCTCTGCATAATAGTATTCGCCGTTGACGGTAATAATGCCGTCCGGAACCGTCAGTCCGGCCATCGGCACGCCTTTCAGCGCGTTCTGCATGTAATTGATCCAGATCGGCAGCGCGAGGCCGCCGCCGGTTTCGCGGTTGCCCAGATTGCGCGGCTGGTCGAAGCCCATCCATGCGACAGCGACGATGCTGGGTTGGTAGCCCGCAAACCAGGCATCGAACGAATCGTTGGTGGTGCCGGTCTTGCCGGCAAGATCCGTGCGTTTCAATGCCTTGGCCTTGACGGCGGTGCCGCCGTTGACGACGTCCCGCAGCATGCTGTTCATGATGAAGGCATTGCGCGCATCGATGACGCGATTGGCTTCGTCGCCGGCGCGTGCCGGTTTCACTTCGGACAGGATGTTGCCGTCGGCATCGGTGATCTTCGAAATCAGGTAGGGATTGACCTTGTAGCCGCCGTTGGCAAATACGCCATAGGCGCCGGCCATCTGTATCGGCGTGACGGCGCCGGCACCCAATGCCAATGTCAGATACGGCGGATTCTTGTCTGCGTCGAAGCCGAAGCGGGTCGCATATTCCTGGCCGTATTTGGCGCCGATCTTGTGCAGGATGCGGATCGAAATCATGTTTTTCGATTTCATCAGGCCACGGCGCATCGTCATCGGGCCATCGTACTTGCCGTCGTAGTTTTTCGGCTCCCACGGTGGGCCGCCGGTCTGGCCGCTATCGAAACTGATCGGTGCGTCATTGATGATCGTCGCCGGCGACAGGCCTTTTTCCAGCGATGCCGAATAGATGAACGGCTTGAATGACGAACCCGGTTGCCGCCATGCCTGCGTGACGTGGTTGAACTTGCTGCGATTGAAGTCGAAGCCGCCGACCAGCGCACGAATTGCACCGTCGGCCGTGTTGGCGGCGACGAAGGCGGCCTGTACTTCAGGCATTTGCGTCACATTCCAGTCCTTGCCTTCCTGCGTGACACGGATGACGGCACCGCGCTTGATGCGTTTGTTCGGCGGCGCCTTGTCGCTCAACATCGCGGCGGCAAAGCGCAACCCTGTGCCTTCGATCCGGATTTCCTCGCCGGAAATCAGCACGGCGCGTATCAGTTTCGGCGTGGCTTCCAGCACGACGGCGGCGACCAGATCGTCGCTGTCCGGGTGATTGGCGAGCTCGACCTCGATTGCATCTTCGGCTTCTTCCTTGTTATCCGGAATATTGATGTAGCTTTCCGGCCCGCGGTAACCGTGGCGCTTTTCGTAGTCCATCACGCCGCGGCGCACGGCGAGATAGGCGGCATCCTGATCGGCCTTGGTGATCGTCGTGAAGACGTTCAGGCCGCGCGTGTAGCTGTCGTCCTTGAATTGGTCGTAGGCAAGCTGACGTGCCATTTCGGCCACATATTCGGCGTGGATGCCGAATTCGCTGCTGTTGGTCTTGACCTTGATTTCCTCGGTCTTGGCCTGTTCATATTGCGGCTGGCTGATGTAGCCGAGCTGGTACATCCGCAACAGGATGTATTGCTGGCGTGCTTTCGCGCGTTTCGGATTGACGACCGGATTGTAGGCTGAAGGTGCCTTCGGCAGGCCGGCCAACATCGCAGCTTCCGCAACGCTGATATCCCGCAATTGCTTGCCGAAATAGATTTGCGCGGCGGATGAGAAGCCATAGGCGCGTTGCCCCAGGTAGATCTGGTTCATGTAGATCTCGAGAATCTGGTCCTTCGTCAGATTGTTCTCGATTTTCCATGCGAGCAGGGCTTCATAGACTTTACGCTTCAGCGTCTGTTCGCTGGACAGGAAGAAATTGCGCGCGACCTGCTGCGTAATCGTCGAGGCGCCCTGGCGTGCACCGCCGCCCAGATTGTGGATTGCCGCACGCGCGATGCCGATATAGTCCACGCCGCCATGTTCGAAAAAGCGATCATCCTCGATCGCCAGCACGGCTTT
>DATDLO010000192.1:0-2401 GCA_036519215.1 Oxalicibacterium sp. | reverse complement strand
CGCTGCTCGGCGCCTGCCTTGGCCATCCCATCGAAATCGTCCGGCACGGCGAGCGCATCGTGTTCGTGGCGGCAGAGGAAAATCATGGATAACGAACAAACGAAGAATGACGGCCTGACCGAGCGGCATAACGTACGCATGGCGCGCAAGAAGGAAGTCGTCGACAAGAAGATCGCGGCGGCCACGCGCAATGCCGGCGTGCTCGTCATCACCTGCGGCAACGGCAAGGGGAAAAGTTCAAGCGCCTTCGGCATGGTGGCGCGCGCGCTCGGCCACGGCATGAAGGTCGGTATCGTGCAATTCATCAAGGGTGCGATCCCGACCGGCGAGGAACAATTTTTCCGCCGCTTTCCCGACGAAGTCAGTTTCCACGTGATGGGCGAGGGCTATACGTGGGAAACACAGGATCGCACGCGCGATGTCGAAAAGGCGCAAGCCGCCTGGCAACGCGCGCAGGAATTGCTGAGCGATCCGGCGATCGGTATGGTGATTCTCGACGAATTGAACATCGCATTGAAATATAAATACCTCGACGTGCAGCAAGTCGTGACCGATCTGAAGGCACGACCGGCGATGCAACACGTTGTCGTCACCGGTCGCGGCGCGCCGCCGGAACTAATCGAAGCGGCCGACACCGTCACCGAGATGCAGCCGGTCAAGCATGCGTTCGCCGCCGGTATCGCGGCGCAGCCGGGCGTGGAGTGGTGACGGTGACAAAGGCTTCGGCTGCACGTACGGTCCTCGTTTCTGCCGTCGCTTCCGGCCAGGGCAAGACCACGGCGACGACCGCGTTGGCGCGACGCCTGATGCGCGAGGGATTGCGTGTTCGTGTCTTCAAGACCGGTCCCGATTATCTGGACCCGATGATCTTGCGCCGTGCCAGCGGCGCGGAAGTCTATGCGCTGGATTTGTGGATGGTCGGTCTCGAGCAATGCCGCCACCTGCTGGCACAGGCTGCGGCAGAAGCCGACGTGATCCTGATCGAAGGCGTGATGGGTTTGTACGACGGCGATCCATCGTCGGCCGATCTGGCGCGCGCATTTGGCGTGCCGGTCGTGGCCGTGCTGGATGCGTCGAAGATGGCACAGACGGCAGGTGCCGTCGTGCTCGGCCTGCAGCAGTTCGGCCCGGTCGATATGGCTGGCGCCATCGTCAATCGTGTCGCCGGCGCATCGCATGCGCAGATGGTGGCGGACAGCATCCGCAATGTGCCCAACGTGCCGCTGCTGGCGACGTTGCCGCGCCAGCAGGCTTCGCTGCCGGAGCGGCATCTGGGACTGGTGCAGCCGGAAGAAGTAGAACAGGTCGACCGTGTGCTGGATCAACTGGCCGAGCAGCTTGAGCTGGACATGGACGCATGGAACGCGATTCCGTTGACTGCATTCGACGATGTGCCACTTGCACCCGATACGCTGGGTAAGCCGCGTCCGCTTGCCGGCAAGACGGTCGCCATCGCACGCGATGCTGCGTTCGCCTTCGTCTATCCGGCCAATCTCGAATGCCTGCGCGAAGCGGGTGCGACGTTGCGTTTCTTCTCGCCGATCGCCGACGAACCGATTCCCGCCGATGCTGACGCTGTCTATATTCCCGGTGGCTATCCGGAGCTGCATTGCGAAGAACTGGCGGCAGCCCAACGCTGGCGCGCATCGATGCAGGCCGCGCATGCGGCGGGCATGCCGATCCTTGCCGAATGCGGCGGCATGATGGTGATCGCCGATACGCTGACCGATGCGGACGGTAAAGTCTGGCCGATGGCCGGATTGATGCCGGGGCAGGTCGTCATGCAGCCGCGTCTGGCCGGCATCGGCATGCAGTCGCTGGCGATGCCGGATGGCGAATTGCGCGGCCATGCCTTCCATTATTCGACGCTGCAGACATCGGTTGCGCCGACCGCAAAAACAGTGCGACAGAAAAACGGCCAGCCCGGCGAAGCCGTCTATCGCAAGAACGGATTGACCGCCACTTATTTCCACGTGTACTTCTCGTCATGCCCATCGGCGATGGCGAACATCTTCCTGCCGGAATCTCCATGACGACGCGCACACTCATCATCGGCGGTGCGCGCTCGGGCAAGAGTGCGCATGCGGAACGACTGGCGCTGGCGGCAATGTCGACGGGCAAGCAGATCGTCTATATCGCTACGGCGCAGATCGGCAATGATGATGGCGACGATGACGGCGACGACGAAATGCAGCAGCGCATCGCACATCATCGTGCACGGCGCGATGCAAGCTGGCAGACAGTGGAAGAACCGCTGGCGCTGGGCGGCGCGATTGCGCGGCATGCATCGGCGCAGACGCTGGTGCTGGTCGATTGTTTGACGGTGTGGCTGTCGAATCTGCTGTTCGCCGAAGGCGGCGATTTTCCCCGAGATTGGCACGATCGTACCGCCAGATTGCTT
>DATDLO010000191.1:0-2801 GCA_036519215.1 Oxalicibacterium sp. | reverse complement strand
GCTACCGCATCCGTACTGTTGCGGTAACGCAGGTCGACCGGCAAGTTGGCTTCGGTCAACTGGTGCAGAAGGGCATCGACGGCGAAACCGTGGCTGGCATCCAGCCGCAAAGGCTTAGTTTTACCGACGACCGTCTTGCCGATCTCGATTTCCAGCTCCGACGCCAGACTTTCCAGCGTGGGTGACAGGCGCGCACGGACACGGCGGTCGGCCCAGATCAGTTTCTCCGCCAGCGGGGTTAGTGTCGTACCACGGCCACGATCTGTATTTAATAGCGGCGTGCCGAACAGTTGTTCGACATCGCGCAGCATGCCCCACGAGTATCGATAGGACAGCCCAACCAATCGCGCCGCCTTCGAAATCGACCCCGTTTTCTGGATCGCCATCAGCAAATCGAGCAAAACCGCCGTGTCCAGCGACGCTTCGCCGTCGTGCGAAATTTCCCAATGCGGATTGATGATGACTTTGAACATATGTTCTACGGAGCCTATGTGTCGTTTACGCCGCTTCCCCGGATATGCAAAAGATAGCCTATTGAACCTGGGTTTTTCGGGTGCTACCTTTCAGCCGTTAGAAAAGGTTCGCCTTTGAACTATATGCTATTAAAAGCATATATACAAGACAAATTTTATAAACCAAGGAAGCAGTATGTTCCCGTTTCATTACACGACTTCGCGGCAGGTGTTGCCAATGATGTCGTCGGTAGGAGCCTCTTCATGAGCACCCAAAACACATTCGACATGGCCGCAGTAGAGTCCATCATCGCCCAGCGCAAGGAGATGCCTGGCGCGTTGTTGCCGATTTTGCACGATATCCAATCCGCTATCGGATATATCCCGTCCAGCACCGTCCCGTCTATCGCGGACAGCCTGAACATTTCCCGTGCGGAAGTGCATGGCGTGATTACTTATTATCACTTCTTCCGCCAGCATCCGGCCGGCAAGCACGTCGTGCAGATCTGCCGCGCCGAGGCCTGCCAGGCTCGCGGCTGCGAGGATCTGGCTTCGCACGCGAAGGAGTTGCTGGGTTGCGATTTCCACGGCACCACGGATGACGGCAAATTCTCGCTGGAAACGGTGTACTGCCTCGGCCAATGCGCGACCGGCCCTACCATCCAGATCGATGACGACCTGTACGCACGCGTCTCGAAGGAAAAATTCAATCGCCTGGTCCAGGCAAAGCGGGGGGTTCAATGACCGTCACTATTTACGTTCCGCGCGATTCCAACGCGCTGGCGCTGGGCGCCAATGAAACCGCAGCGGCCATTGCCAAGGAAGCAAAAGCACGCGGCGTCGACATCAAACTCGTGCGCAACGGTTCGCGCGGCATGTTCTGGCTGGAACCGCTGGTCGAAGTCGCGACCGACGCCGGTCGTATCGGTTTCGGTCCGATCGAAGAGCATGAAGTTTCCGGCCTGTTCGACGCGGGCTTCCATGCCGGCAAAATCGACAAACAAGCGCATCCGAAAGCGCTCGGTCTGGTCGAAGAAATTCCTTACCTGAAAAAACAGGAACGCCTGCAGTTCGTCCGCGTCGGCATCACCGATCCGGTATCGCTGGACGATTACCTGGCACATGAAGGTTATGTCGGCCTGAAAAAAGCGATCACCATGGAACCGGCTGCCATCGTGCAGGAAGTAACCGATTCCGGCCTGCGCGGTCGTGGCGGTGCGGCTTTCCCGACCGGCATCAAATGGAAAACCGTGCTGGGCGCGCAAGCTGACCAGAAATACATCGCCTGCAACGCCGACGAAGGAGATTCGGGTACGTTCTCCGACCGCATGGTGATGGAAGACGATCCGTTCATGCTGATCGAAGGCATGACGATTGCCGGCATCGCCGTCGGTGCGACGCGAGGTTATATCTATGTGCGCTCCGAGTATCCGCACTCGATCGCCAACCTGAACGAAGCCATCGATAACGCCAAGGCTGCAGGCTACCTCGGTGAAAACATCCTCAGTTCCGGCCGCACCTTCCATCTGGAAGTACGCAAGGCTGCCGGCGCATATGTCTGCGGCGAAGAAACCGCGATGCTGGAAAGTATCGAGGGGAAACGCGGCATGGTGCGCGCCAAGCCGCCGCTTCCTGCACTGGAAGGCCTGTTCGGCAAACCGACTGTCATCAACAACGTCATTTCGTTGTCGGCAGTACCGCTGATCCTGTCGCGCGGCGCCGAGTTCTACAAGAACTACGGCATGGGACGTTCGCGCGGCACGTTGCCGATGCAACTTGCCGGCAACCTGAAATACGGCGGCCTGGTCGAGAAGGCTTTCGGCGTGACGCTGCGTGAATTGCTGTACGACTTCGGTGGCGGTTCGGAATCGGGGCGTCCGATCCGCGCCGTGCAGGTCGGCGGTCCGCTGGGCGCCTACATGCCGGAATCGCTGTTCGACACGCCGTTCGATTATGAAGCGTTTGCCGCCGTCGACTCCACCGTCGGTCACGGCGGTCTGGTCGCGTTCGACGAGTCCGTCGACATGGCCAAGCAGGCACGTTATGCCATGCATTTCTGCAAGGCGGAATCGTGCGGCAAGTGCACACCGTGCCGGATCGGCTCGACCCGCGGTGTGGAAGTAATGGACAAGATCATCGCCAACCAGAACCGTCCGCAGCAGATCAAACTGCTGCGCGACCTGTGCGACGTGATGGTCACCGGATCGCTGTGCGCGATGGGCAGCATGACGCCGTTCCCGGTGTTGTCGGCCCTGAATCACTTCCCCGAAGACTTCGGCGATCAGCCGATGGCGAATGCGGCTTGATGCTGCAGCCCAACGCAAGCTAACTGGAGCGAAACATGAACTC
>DATDLO010000190.1:0-4387 GCA_036519215.1 Oxalicibacterium sp. | reverse complement strand
ATGCTGGCCGAGTGCGCGAAGTTCAACGTTGCGCGCGGCGCGCAGATCATCGACATCAACATGGGCTGCCCGGTCAAGAAGGTCTGCAATGCCTGGTGCGGTTCGGCACTGCTGCAGCACGAGACGCTGGTGGCGCAGATTCTGGAAGCCGTCGTCGCGGCGGTCGACGTGCCGGTCACGCTGAAATTCCGCACCGGCTGGGATCGCGCGCACAAGAATGCGCTGCAGATTGCGCGCATCGCCGAGCAGAGCGGCATCGCGATGCTGACGCTGCATGGCCGCACGCGTGCTGACGGGTACAGCGGCGAGGCGGAATACGAGACGATTGCAGCGGTGAAGGCTGCCGTGTCGATTCCCGTCGTTGCCAACGGCGACATCACGACGCCGGAAAAGGCGCAGTACGTATTGCAACAGACCGGCGCCGATGCCGTGATGATCGGTCGCGCGGCGCAGGGCCGTCCGTGGATATTCCGCGAGATCGACCATTACCTGCGCACCGGTACGCATCTGCCTTCGCCGCAAGTAACGGAAGTAAAGATGTTGATGCACGAGCATTTGCGCGCGCATTACGCGTTCTATGGCGATTATCTCGGCGTGCGTACCGCGCGCAAGCATATCGGCTGGTATGTGCGCGACCTGGAAGGCGGCGAAGTATTCCGCCAGCAGATGAACCGCATCGAGGATTGCGCGGCGCAACTGGACGCGGTCGACGCCTTCTTCGAGTTGCAGGCGGCACAGGGCGAGCGGTTACAATATCGACCTGCCGAAGAAAAGCTGGCCGCCTGACTGCAGGGCAAGCTGAAGACATTCCATTCCGGCCCTGCGGCCAGCAAAGAAGTGCGAGCAACGATCAAATGAGCAAAGACAATATCCAGGACGTCGTCAGAAAAAGCCTTGAGAAATATTTCAGGGATCTGGGCGAACAGAAACCGTCGAACGTCTACGACATGGTGATCTTCACCGTCGAGCGCCCGATTCTCGAGGCGGTGATGGCGCGCGCCGACGGCAACCAGTCGCATGCGGCGGAAATGCTGGGTATCAATCGCAACACGTTGCGCAAGAAACTGCAGGAACACGATCTGCTGTAGCCAATCCGCTTTCCCGCGCACGCTCCGGGGAAGGCGAATAACGCAAGAATTCCGGTGGCGTGCGCAATGTGCATGACATGTTCATGACGTTCTTCCGCCAGTGCTCTTGCGTTATTCATCAATCCGACATTCATCATGATCAAACAAGCTCTCATTTCTGTTTCCGACAAGACAGGCGTGCTGGATTTCGCACGTGCGCTGTCGGGCATGGGCGTGCATATCCTGTCCACCGGCGGCACCGCGAAACTGCTGGCCGAGAACGGCATCCAGGTCACCGAAGTGGCCGATTACACGGGCTTTCCGGAAATGCTGGACGGGCGCGTGAAGACGCTGCATCCGAAGGTGCATGGCGGCATCCTGGCACGCCGCGATTTCCCGGAGCACGTCGCCGCGCTGCAGCAGCACGGCATCCCGACGATCGACATGGTGGTCGTCAACCTGTATCCGTTCCAGCAGACGATCGCACGCGAGCATTGCTCGCTGGAAGATGCGATCGAGAACATCGACATCGGCGGCCCGGCGATGCTGCGTTCGTCGGCAAAGAATCATAAGGACGTCACCGTGATTTGCGATCCGATCGATTACGCGCAGGTGCTGGCCGAAATGAAGGCGCATAACGGCGTAGTGACGTTCGAAACCAAGTTTGCACTGGCGAAGAAAGTGTTCGCGCATACCGCGCAATACGATGGCGCGATCACCAACTATTTCACGTCGCTCGGCAGCGACAAGCAGCACGCGACGCGCAGTTCTTATCCGGCCACGCTGAACCTGCATTTCGACAAGGTGCAGGAAATGCGCTACGGCGAGAATCCGCACCAGTCCGCTGCCTTCTACCGCGAAACCAATCCGCAGGCAGGTGCGCTGGCCAATTACACGCAGCTGCAGGGCAAGGAACTGTCGTACAACAACATCGCCGATGCCGATGCCGCATGGGAATGCGTGAAGACCTTCGACGAAGCGGCCTGCGTCATCATCAAGCATGCGAATCCGTGCGGCGTCGCCATCGGCATGACGCCGCTGGAGGCATACAGCAAGGCATTGCAGACCGATCCGACGTCGGCCTTCGGCGGCATCATCGCCTTCAATCGCGAACTGGACGGCAATGCTGCCGAAGCCGTCGCCAAGCAGTTCGTCGAAGTGCTGATCGCGCCGTCGTTCAGCGAGCAGGCGAAGAAAGTATTTTCCGGAAAACAGAACGTGCGCCTGCTGGAAATTCCGTTGGGCGATGCGGTCAACCGCTACGACCTGAAGCGCGTCGGCGGCGGCCTGCTGGTGCAGTCGCCGGATGCGAAGAACGTCGCGCTGGCCGAGCTGAAAGTGGTGACGAAGAAACAGCCGACGCCGCAGCAGCTGCAGGAACTGATGTTCGCGTGGCGCGTTGCTAAGTTCGTCAAGTCGAACGCCATCGTGTTCTGCAAGGATGGCATGACGATGGGCGTGGGTGCCGGCCAGATGAGCCGCATCGATTCGGCGCGTATCGCGTCGATCAAGGCGATGAACGCCGGCCTGTCGCTGGTCGGCACAGCGGTGGCGTCGGATGCCTTCTTCCCGTTCCGCGACGGTCTCGACGTCGTCGTCGAAGCGGGTGCGACCTCGGTCATCCATCCGGGCGGCTCGATGCGCGACCAGGAAGTCATCGACGCGGCTGACGAGCACGGCATCGTGATGGTGCTGACCGGCACGCGCCACTTCCGCCACTGATCGAAATGCCCCGAACAGGAGAGCGTCCGCTATGATGTGGACGTTCTCCTTTTCATTTTCGCTTCCATGAAAATCCTCGGCATCGATCCCGGTTTGCGTACCACCGGCTTCGGCGTGATCCACAAGCAGGGCAACAAGCTCAGCTATATCGCGTCGGGCACGATCAAGACTGCCGATGCGGATCTACCGCAGCGGCTGAAGACCATCCTCGGCGGCGTTGCAGAGATCATCGCGACGTATCGGCCGGACTGCGCGGCGATCGAGAAGGTGTTCGTCAACGTCAACCCGCAATCGACATTGTTGCTGGGACAGGCGCGCGGCGCGGCGATCTGCGCGCTGGTCAATGCCGATCTGCTGGTGGCTGAATACACGGCGCTGCAGGTCAAGCAGGCTGTCGCCGGCCACGGCAAGGCGCAGAAGGCGCAGGTGCAGGACATGGTGCAACGCTTGCTGCAACTGCCGGGTTTGCCTGGTACCGATGCCGCCGACGCATTGGGTGTGGCGATCTGCCATGCGCATAGCGGCGATGCGCTGTCGTCGCTCGGTGCGCTGGCGCCGGAACTGGCGAAGAAAGGTCTGCGCGTGCGCGGCGGCCGCCTGGTCGGCTGATGTTTGCTTCGTCCGGCTTCGCTATCATTTCTGTTTTCATTCCCGTTTTTCATTCAAGGTCATCGCAATGATTGGTCGTCTTTCCGGAATCCTGCTGGAAAAAAATCCGCCGCAATTGCTGGTCGATTGCAACGGCGTCGGTTACGAGGTCAACGTGCCGATGAGCACGTTTTACAACCTGCCGGCTCTCAACGAAAAGGTCGCATTGCTGACGCATCTGGTGGTGCGCGAGGATGCGCACATCCTGTTCGGCTTCGGCACGATCGAAGAGCGCAATACCTTCAAGGAACTGATCAAGATCAGCGGCGTCGGTGCGCGCACTGCGCTATCCATCCTGTCAGGCATGTCGGTGGCCGATCTGGCGCAAGCAGTCACCCTGCAGGAAGCAGGACGCCTGACCAAGGTGCCGGGTATCGGCAAGAAGACCGCCGAGCGCCTGCTGCTGGAACTGAAAGGCAAGCTGGGCGCCGATATCGGCGCAACCGGCGGCGCAGCTGCAGCAAGCGATGCTTCGTCCGATGTGCTGAACGCGCTGCTGGCGCTCGGCTATTCAGACAAGGAAGCCTTGCTGGCGCTGAAGCAGGTACCGGCCGGCAGCAGTGTGTCCGATGGCATCAAGCTGGCGCTGAAGGCGCTGTCCAAGGTCTGATCCGCGGTTGAGCCGTCACTGATTCGAAGACCAGCCGCGCTACAATGCAGCCATGAGCATCCAGACCGACGATTTCAGCGAACAGCGCATCATTGCGGCCACGCCCGCGTCTCCGAACGAGGAGGCGATTGAGCGCGCGCTGCGCCCTAAGCAACTTGACGAATACGTCGGCCAGGAAAAGGCGCGCGGGCAGCTGGAAATCTTCATCGCCGCTGCGCGCCAGCGCCGCGAAGCGCTGGATCACACGCTGCTGTTCGGCCCACCGGGACTGGGCAAGACGACGCTGGCGCACATCATCGCGCGCGAGATGGGCGTCAACCTGCGGCAGACTTCCGGCCCG
>DATDLO010000189.1:0-5457 GCA_036519215.1 Oxalicibacterium sp. | reverse complement strand
CAGATCGGTCGCATCGTCACCGGCGTGACGGCCAGCGTCGCATTGCTGGAGGCGGCAATTGCGCGTGGCGCCGATGCCATTCTCGTGCATCACGGCTACTTCTGGCGCGGCGAAGACATGCGCGTCATCGGTCAGAAGCATCGGCGGCTGAAGCTGCTGCTGGCGCATGACGTCAATCTGTTCGCCTATCACCTGCCGCTGGACATGCATCCGGAGTTCGGCAATAACGTGCAACTGGCGCGCCGGCTCGGCCTGCGTGCGGAATCGCGTTTCGGCGACGATGCGTTGGGCTGGCTGGGCATCGTCGATGATGCCGCAGTCGATACGGTCGGCGCATTGGCCGAACGCGTGGCGCAACGGTTGGGGCGCATGCCGCTGCTGATTGGCGATCCGGCGCAGAAGCTGGGCAAGATCGGATGGTGTACCGGTGCCGCGCAGGGCATGCTGGGCGATGCAGTTGCCGCCGGTGCCGGCGTCTATCTGAGCGGCGAGATATCGGAACCCACCGTGCATCTGGCGCGCGAGACGGGTGTGGCCTATCTGGCCTGCGGCCACCATGCGACCGAACGCTATGGGGTGCAGGCGCTGGGCGAACATCTGGCCGCTGCCTTCGGCATTGCGCACGATTTCATCGATATCGACAATCCCGTCTGAGGTTGCTGGAGGGCGTTATCTTGTGTCATGGCAATAAATTGCTATGATATGAGTCCACTTCGGGAGTCCGCCTCGGAATCCACTCAAATAAAAAATCGATGCGCAATGATCATTGCGCGGGAGACGAATGATCATGTCGCAACCATTGAACAAGGCAGAACCGATCACCGTTCTGGTCGTTGAAGACGACGCCGTGACGCGCCGCGTGCTGTCGCTGGCGATCGAAAAGGAGCCGTCGCTGAAGCTGGCGGCCGCACTGGATTGCGTCAAATCCGCACGGGCCTGGCTTGAGACACAGTCTGCCGACATCCTGTTGATCGATCTCGGCCTGCCTGACGGTTCGGGGATCGACGTGATCCGCTATTGCGGCGAACGCTATCCCGAATCCGACGTGATGGTCATCACGGCCTCCAGCGACGACGACAACGTGCTGGCAAGCATCGAGGCCGGCGCTTCGGGTTATGTGTTGAAGGATGCAGGGCAGCCGGACATCGTTTCGTCACTGCTCGAACTGCAGCGCGGCGGATCGCCGATCAGCCCGACGATTGCGCGCAAAGTGCTGGCCCGCATGCGCAAGCCGGTCGAAGCGGTGGGCGTGAATGGCGAGAAGCTGCCGCAGGTGAACCTGACCAAGCGGGAGGCCGCCATCCTGGACCTGATCGCACGCGGCGACAGCTATGGAGAAGTGGCGCGGGAATTGTCGCTATCGGTCGGCACCGTGCAGACGCACATCAAGAATATCTACGACAAGCTGTCCGTGCATTCACGCGGCGAGGCCGTGTTCGAAGCCAGCCGTCGCGGCTTGCTGCAAATGGATCGCCTGCAGGCGCGCTGAGCGTAGCAACGAACCGATTGAATCGTCGGCCGCGGCGCCGGGCGATGGATTATTTTTTCAGGGAATCGCGGATTTCGCGCAGCAGCTGGATTTCTTCCGGCGTGACTTCAGGTGCCGGCGGCTCATCTTTCTTCATCTTGTTCAGGATGCGTACCATCTGGAAGATGATGAAGGCCAGGATCAGGAAATTCAGCGAGATCGTGATGAAATTGCCGTAGGCGAAGACGGCGCCGAGTTTTTTCGCCTCGAGCAGCGGCAGGCCGGCTGCCTGATCGTTCAGCGGGATGTAGTAATTGCTGAAATCCAGTCCGCCGAAAACCTTGCTGACGATCGGCATGACGATATCCTGCACCAGCGAATCGACGATCTTGCCGAATGCCGCGCCGATGATGACTGCTACAGCCAGATCAACCACATTGCCCTTGACGGCAAAGGTCTTGAATTCTTGCAGCATACCCATGGTCGGTTCCTTTCTTCTATTTGTAAAAGTGCAACGTGCGGACGTATGCTAATTTTCAGCTTCGCAAAGGTCAAATCAAATTTGTGCAACAGAGGCGCGGATTCGTGGATAATGCGTCGCACAAGGAAGCAAATGGAATATCAAAAGCATTCAAAAGGTTCCGTTAACGTATTCAAGGGAACATCCATTTGCTTTTAAAACGGAAGTTGTCTCCGTTATAATCAAAAGTTGCTAGTAGTTTCGTACGATTCGATAGACATATTGGGGTTAGTATGAACAACGAAAAGCAGGTCGATTCCGGTCGGCGAGGCCTGCTTGTCGCAACATGTGCGGCAAGCGGCGTGGCTGGACTGGCAACAACAGGAGTTTTTGTCTCAACCTTTCAACCGTCGGAACGTGCGAAGGCAGCAGGCGCCCCGGTCGAAGTCGATATCTCCACGCTAGCTCCCGGAGAAATGCGCACCGTCGAGTGGCGCGGCAAACCGGTCTGGATTCTCAAGCGTACGCCGGAACAGATCGCATCCCTGAAAGAGGTCGACCCTCTCGTTGCCGACCCCGAATCCAAACGTACTCAATTCTCGACGACGCCCGAATATGCGATGAACGAATGGCGCTCCCGCCAGAAGGACATCCTGGTCGTTGTCGGCATCTGCCCGCATCTGGGCTGTTCCCCTACCTCGAAATTCCAGACCGGCGCACAACCGTCGCTGCCGGACGACTGGCATGGCGGTTTCCTGTGTCCGTGCCACGGTTCCACCTTCGATCTGGCCGGCCGCGTCTACAAGAACAAGCCGTCGCCTGACAATCTGCAGGTACCGCCTTACATGTTCGAAGGCGAGGCCAAACTGGTCATCGGCAAGGACGAGAAAGGGGAGGCGTAATCATGGCATTCCAGGAAAAACAGCTTCCCGCAGACGCATCTTCCTGTGACAAGGCGCTGAACTGGATCGACGCACGTTTCCCGCTGTCGTCGACCTGGAAGGCGCATCTGTCCGAATACTACGCGCCGAAGAATTTCAATTTCCTTTACGTCTTCGGTTCGCTTGCGCTGCTGGTGCTGGCGATCCAGATCGTCACCGGCATCTTCCTCGTCATGCACTACAAGCCGGATGCGAACCTCGCATTTGCCTCGGTCGAGTACATCATGCGCGACGTGCCGTGGGGCTGGCTGGTGCGTTACATGCATTCGACCGGCGCGTCGGCCTTCTTCATCGTCGTCTACATTCACATGCTGCGCGGGCTGCTGTACGGTTCGTATCGCAAGCCGCGTGAACTGGTGTGGCTGTTCGGCGTCGGTATCTTCCTGTGCCTGATGGCAGAAGCCTTCTTCGGCTACCTGCTGCCGTGGGGTCAGATGTCGTACTGGGGTGCGCAGGTGATCGTCAACCTGTTCGGCGCGATCCCGTTCATCGGTCCGGATCTGTCGCTGTGGATTCGCGGCGACTACGTGGTGTCCGATGCGACGCTGAACCGTTTCTTTGCCTTCCACGTGATTGCGATCCCGCTGGTGCTGATCGGCCTCGTCATCGCGCACATCGTCGCGCTGCATGAAGTCGGTTCCAGCAATCCGGACGGTGTCGAGATCAAGGAAAAGCTCGACGAAAAAGGTGTGCCGCTCGACGGCATTCCATTCCATCCGTACTACTCGGTGCACGACCTGTTCGTCGTCACGATCTTCCTCGCGGTATTCTCCGCCGTCGTGTTCTTCGCGCCGGAAATGGGCGGCTACTTCCTCGAGTACAACAACTTCCTGCCTGCCGATCCGCTGAAGACGCCGCCGCACATTGCTCCGGTCTGGTACTTCACGCCGTTCTACTCGATCCTGCGCGCCACCACGTCGGACTTCATGTACTGGCTGGCGGCCGGCGTGGCGGCCTACGTCGCGCTGATCATCCTGAAGACGCGGCTGGCCGGCAAGTTCAAGATCGCGGCAGCGGTGATCGGCCTGCTGGTCATCGTGGGCATGTTCGTCTTCGATGCGAAGTTCTGGGGTGTCGTGCTGATGGGCGTATCGGTGATGATCATGTTCGGCCTGCCGTGGCTGGATACGTCGCCGGTCAAGTCGGTTCGCTACCGTCCGGGCTGGCACAAGTACATCTATCTGGTGTTCGGCATCGTCTTCCTGATCCTGGGCTATCTGGGTGTGCAACCACCGACCGATACCCGTACGACGGTTTCGCAAATCTGTACTTTCGTCTATTTCGGTTTCTTCCTGCTGATGCCGTGGTGGAGCGCAATGGGCACCTTCAAGCCTGTTCCCGACCGCGTGGTCTTCCATCCGCACTAAGTCGCAAAGGATAAAAGAACATGACATTGCTGAAAAAACTGATTGCGACGCTGGTACTGCTGCCGGGCCTGGCGGTGGCGGCCGAATCCGAATTCCCGCTGGACCACGCACCGGACCATACGCGGGATGTTGCGGCACTGCAGAACGGTGCCCGTCTGTTCGTCAACTATTGCCTGAACTGCCATTCCGCTTCGTCGATGCGCTACAACAAGCTGCGTGACATCGGTCTGACTGACGAACAGATCAAGGAAAACCTGCTGTTCAGCGGCGAGAAGGTCGGCGACATGATGACGGTGGCGATGGCGCCCAAGGATGCCAAGGCCTGGTTCGGCGCCACGCCGCCGGATTTGTCGGTAATCGCACGTGCCAAGGCTTCCGGTGCCGGCAGCGGTTCGGACTGGCTGTACACCTATCTGCGCACCTTCTACAAGGACGATACCCGCCCGACCGGCTGGAACAACATGGTGTTCCCGAACGTGGGCATGCCGCACGTCTTGTGGGAATTGCAAGGGATTCGGACCGCCAAGTACGAGGAAATCAAGGATCCGCACGATGAAAACAAGGTCATTCACAAGTTTGCGGGCTTTGAACAGGTCACTCCGGGTAAAATGTCGTCCTTGGAGTACGATAAGTCGGTTGCCGATCTGGTTTCTTTCATGACCTGGATGGCCGAGCCTGCACAAAATACCCGCAAACGCCTCGGCGTCTGGGTATTGATGTTCCTGGGTGTCTTCATCGTGATCACCTGGCGCTTGAACGCTTCCTATTGGAAAGAGATCAAGTAATTCGTGCCCGCAGTGGTTGCGGGCAGTTGTTCCGGGGTGAGCCGTCCAGCGTCTCACCCTTTTGTTTCTAAGGAAACTGCACAATGATGGTTCTTTACTCGGGCACGACCTGCCCATTCTCCCAACGCTGCCGCCTCGTCCTGTTCGAAAAGGGCATGGATTTCGAAGTGCGCGACGTTGATCTGTTCAACAAGCCGGAAGACATTTCGACGATGAATCCATACGGCCAGGTGCCTATCCTGGTCGAGCGCGATCTGGTGCTGTACGAATCCAACATCATCAACGAGTACATCGACGAGCGTTTCCCGCATCCGCAACTGATGCCGGCCGATCCGCTGATGCGCGCGCGCGCGCGCCTGATGCTGTTCAATTTCGAGAAGGAATTGTTCATCCACGTGCATACGCTGGAGAACGACAAGGGTCGCGGCGGCGAGAA
>DATDLO010000188.1:0-2824 GCA_036519215.1 Oxalicibacterium sp. | reverse complement strand
CTCGCTGCAAGCCGTCGCCGACCTGCTGGCACGGCAGTATCGGCAACAGCCCGGCAACTACCTTGCCTTCTTCAGCAGCTACGATTATCTGCAGCAGACTGCATCGGCCTTTGCCGCACGCCATCCGGCGATCCCGTCCTGGCAACAGGCACGCCGCATGCAGGAGTGCGAACGCACGCAGTTCCTCGAACGCTTTGTTCCTGGCGGTCAGGGTATCGGTTTCGCGGTGCTGGGTGGCGCGTTCGGCGAAGGTATCGATCTGCCGGGCGAGCGCCTGATCGGCGCTTTCGTCGCCACGCTCGGCCTGCCGCAGTTGAACCCGGTCAACGAACAGATGCGCCAGCGCATGGAAGCACTGTTCGGCAACGGCTACGACTATGCCTACCTGTATCCGGGGCTGCAGAAGGTCGTGCAGGCGGCCGGGCGTGTGATCCGCACCCGGCAGGATCGCGGTGTGCTGCACCTGATCGACGACCGGTTCGGACGCGCCGATGTGCGGGCACTACTGCCAGGTTGGTGGAACATTAACGGATGAGCATGCGATGCATAACGAATCGGCAAGCAGGTCGGCAATGCATGCACATTCCGTCATCGTTGCATGCAAAAAGTGTGGAAATTGCGCATCGGAATGCGTCGACAGCACAACTTGTCCTTACGGATGCGCGATCCGGCTCCTATAATGAATCAGGGCAACCACCGAGCGAGCCTTGCCATGAGCGACAGGAAAATGTTCTCCGAGATGGACAGCGACAGCCGGCGCTTCTACGCGAAGATCGTCAATACCGCGCTGTCGAATCTGTATGCCGTCGAGCATCAGCTGTTCGATACGCTGATCTGCGAATCCGACGATCCCGACGTCATGCTGCGCTGGGAAGAAGCTGAACCGCTGATCCTCGAAACGATACAGCGCCGCATCGATGCCGACCCCGAGGATCGCAGCTGGCTGGGACTCTGAGGCGGGCCTTCTGTTCCTCCGCATTACCCGCTGCCATGGCGGGATTTCACAATTCTTTCATCATCATCCACTACACTGCATCTTTTGCCTGAACAGCTGAACGATGCAAATGTATTCTCCACTCCGGTTTTTCTCCCCTTCATCACGTTTCCCGTGCATTGCCTTGCTGGCGTGTGCAACGCTGCTGGCAGGCTGCAGCCAGCTGCAAACAGCGCATGAACCTGCGGCCCAACCGTCTGTCCGAACAGCCGCACAGCCAGCGCCGGACGCCGCGCCATCCGGCGATGCAGCGGTCAAGGTCCGCATCCTCGCCTTCAACGACTTGCACGGCAATCTGGAACCGCCGCACCTGGCCGTTTTCGCACCCGATCCGAATCAGGAACATGCCAGCGTCGTGGTGCCGGCAGGCGGCATCGCCTACATGGCCGATGCCATCGACAGACTGAAGCAGGAAAACCCGAACCACGCCGTCGTCTCCGCCGGCGATATGATCGGTGCATCGCCGCTGCTGTCTGCGCTGTTTCTCGACGAAGCAACCATCGACGCCGTCAACGCGATCGGTATCGATTTCAATGCCGTCGGCAACCATGAATTCGACAAGGGCAGCAACGAACTGCTGCGCATGCAGCATGGCGGCTGCGAACGGTTTACGCCGCGCCTGCCCTGCTCACTGGACGGTCACTTCGCCGGCGCCAACTTCGGCTTTCTAGCAGCCAACACGCAACGCAAAAACGGTGACACGCTGTTTCCCGCCACCGGCATCAAGACCTTCGTCGACGGTGCGCGCAGCGTCAAAGTCGGCTTCATCGGCCTGACATTGAAGGGAACTGGCAAACTGGTCGCGCCCGGCGGCGTGAAAGGCATCCGCTTCGCCGACGAAGCGGCGACTGCCAACGCGCTGGTGCCGCAACTGAAGGCGCAAGGCGCCGACGCGATCGTCGTGCTGATTCATCAGGGCGGTACGACGGCAGGCAGCTACAACGGTTGTTCCGGGCTGGCAGGCGATATCGTGCCGATTCTCGACCGGCTCGATCCGGCCATCGACGTCGTCGTCTCCGGCCACACGCATCACGCCTATATCTGCGACTATCGCCCGCCGCAGGCAAGCCGCTCGCTGCTGCTGACCAGCGCGGGGCGTTACGGCATGCTGCTGACGGATATCGAACTCGCCATCGATCCAGATACGCACAAGGTCGTCGGCAAATCGGCACGCAATGTGATCGTGCAGAACGACGGTTTCACCGACGATCAAGGCCGTAGCGTCGCGCCGAGCGCCGCCTATCCGCGTTTCGCGCGGAACGCCGCGGTGGCCGCCATCGTCGAACGCTATGCGCAGGCATCGGCACCGCTGGCGCAGCGCACGGTCGGCGCGCTGACGGCTTCGTTATCGCGCCAGCCGGTTGCTTCCGGCGAAAGTCCGCTCGGCAATCTGATCGCCGATGCGCAGCTGGCCGCAACTCAGGCGCCACAGAACGGCGGTGCGCAACTGGCATTGATGAATCCCGGCGGCGTACGCGCCGACATCGAAGTACCGCCTGAAGGCGGCAACGTGAATTTCGCGCAATTATTCAAGGCACAACCGTTCGGTAACAACCTGATCGTGCGCCGCTTGACCGGCAGGCAGTTGCGCGCCGTGCTGGAGCAGCAATTCCGCTCCGGCAGCAACACGACAGCGCGCCCGCGCGTGCTCTTCCCGTCGCAGGGTTTCAGCTATGCATACGACCTGCGGCAACCGCCAGGCCAACGCATCCGCGACATGAAGCTGAACGGCAAGCCGGTGCAGGACGATGCTCACTATCGCGTGACGATGAACAGCTATCTGGCCAATGGCGGCGACAACTTCAGCGTATTCAAGCGCGCGGAACGCGT
>DATDLO010000187.1:0-4504 GCA_036519215.1 Oxalicibacterium sp. | reverse complement strand
CGTCGTGCAGCGCGCGCAGGGCCAGCATGCTGATCTCGCGCGAGCGGCGTACCATCGCCTTCCACGCCTGTCGCGTGCGCAGCGCGTCGGCGATACGCGGCACGCCATGTTCGGCGACTGCATCCGAGATCGAATCGAATTCTGAATCCGATTCTGAATTCGACGTCAGTTCCAGTGCGGCGAATACCATATCGTTTCCCTTTTCGTCAACGCGATGCCGCGCGCCGATTTCACCGGCACGTAATGCGTATTGCGCGTGTCGCCGGCCGGTTCCTTCCATGACACTGCGCGACCGTCCGGCAGTTCGCACGCGAATGCCTGCAACAGGTTCGGCCAGGCGCACGCATGGCGTCGCAGGAAAGCCGGCGGTGGCGACACGGTCGTCATGCAGGCTGCATGTAGTTGCGCACGCGTTGCGTCACGTCATGCGCGGCAGTCCGGCCGCTGCGCTGCGCACCCAGTTCCGCGCGCAGGTCCGCGCCGCCGGCCGGTCTTTCCAGCGCTGCGGCCAGGCAGGCGTCCAGCGGTTCATGCCAGATGTCTTCCACACAGCCGAGTGCGACGAAGTTGGCGACGCCGGGGCCGAGGATAGAGGTCGTGCGGCACAATTCTTCCAGTTGCTCCAGCGGCAGCTTGGTCACGCGCGACATCGCCGGCAGCGCCATCACGCGGATTTGCGCATCTTCGACCGCATAGGTCTCGTCGGCCAGCATGCCGAGCGCGAGAAATCCGCCGCTGACCGCTTCGCTATAGACGACGCTGATCAGCCGATGCCCGCGCTGCCGCGCGACGGCGAAGCATTTCGCCAGATGCGCGAGGCAGGCGTTGTTGCCGATCAGTTCGTCGAAACGCGACAGCTGCTGCCCTTGCGTATCGACCAGCGCCAGGATGGGCCGGCCCGGATGCGCGCGCACGATGGCCAGCACGCGCGCGGCCAGCCTCATCGCCAGTTGTGCGCCGATGGCGGCGTGATCGGTAGTGCCGACGACGGCGACAGCGCGGCCGCCGACGTTGCCACTGCCGTGCAGCACGCCGTCTTCCAGCATCACGTCATGGCCGCCGGGGAACAGGCGGTCGCACAGGGTTTTCCAGTCAAGCATGATTGTGCTCCCGTGCTGCGTCGGCGATTTCGGTGAATGCATCGACATCCATCAGCGGCACGCGCTGCGGTTCGGCGATGCCGAGCGCGGCCCAGATCTGCGTTGCATCGCGGCAGTCGGCGAAGCGCTGCAGACGCTGTTCCAACATCGCGTGTTCCTGTTCCACCGCTTCCAGCGACAGCGGGCGCGGATGGCCGAGCCGGCGCTGCGCGGCACTGCGAAAGGCCGCGATGTCGTCCGGCACGATGTCGTCGGCGTCGCCCAGGATGTAGCGATGCTTGCCGCCCATCGTGCGCCACACCAG
The DNA here is from genome assembly GCA_036519215.1 of Oxalicibacterium sp. GTDB lineage: Bacteria > Pseudomonadota > Gammaproteobacteria > Burkholderiales > Burkholderiaceae_D > Oxalicibacterium. The sequence continues at coordinate 3,100 of DATDLO010000187.1, read as the reverse complement.
CGCGCGGTCGCGCGCATCGAATTCCTCGACGCCGTGCGCGGCCTCGATCACTTCCGGGCCGGAGACAGCAAGCCGTCCTTCCTCGGAAACGATCACGTAGTCGCAGCATTTGGAGACGATGCCAAGGCCGCCGTAGCAGCCATTGCCGCCGCCGATCAGCACGATGACCGGCACGCCGGCCGCACGTGCATCGAACACGGCGCGCTGGATTTCGGAAATCGCAGTCAGCCCGGCATTGGCTTCGTGCAGCCGCACGCCGCCGGTATCGAGCAGCAGCAGCACGCCGGCTGGACGTTTCTCCGCTGCGCGCTGCAGCAAGCCGACGATTTTCGCGCCGTGTACTTCACCGACCGAACCGCCCATGAAGGCCGGTTCCTGAGCCGCGATCAGCACCGGCGCGCCGCCGAGGCGGCCTTCGCCGATCACCACGCCGTCGTCGAGGGCAACCGGCTGGCCCAGCATCGGCAGATGCGGGCTGACACGCCGTTCCGACGGCGGCAGGATTTCGGTGAAGCTGCGTTCGTCGAGCAATGCGGCGATGCGCTGCCGCGCCGTGCGTTCCAGATAACTTCCGGTGTGCACGTGGAATACATCGTCGCGCGCGTTGCCACTCTCCACGATGCAGGCGCTCATGCCCGGCCTCCGCATTCCTCGACCGCCTGCATCAGCCGCAGGCTGACGACGGCCGGCGTCGCGCCCGCGTCATTGATCGTGACGACGACATCGCCAAGCCGATAGCGTTCGGCGAAGGTGGCGACCACCGCTTCCCAGGTTTCGTCGAAACCGTGCACCGAGGTGCTGATGACGAAGCGCACCTTGCCGTCCAGCGGCTGCGGTTCGAACAGCACTTCCAGGTTGCCCGAGCCGACCACGCCGACGATGCCGGTCTGCATCGCACCGTGCTTGCCGGCGAACGGGCCCAGTTCGAAATTCAAAGTTTGCATGCGAATGTCCTCACCAGTTGCGGAACCTGCTCGGCGGCGCATAGAGGCCGTCCGACCAGCGGACCAGATCCTTCATCGACCGCGCGGCGAGCAGATCGCGCGTGGCCATGGAAACGTCGATGCCGAGGTCTTCCGGCAATTGCACGATGCCGCGCATGCGCAACTCGGCCACCTTTTCGCGGTCGCGCTTGAGGCCGACCGGCGTGAAACCGGCCACGCCGCGCACCGCCTGTTCGCGTTCGGCCGGATTGGCGCAGCGATGCAGGTGTGCGATGCCTTCTTCGGTGACGAGATGGGTGACGTCGTCGCCGTAGATCATCACCGGCGGCAGTTCGAGCGACAGTTCTTCCTGCAGCTGCCAGGCATCGAGCCGCTCGGTAAAGGTCGGCTGCATCTTGTCGCGGAAGGTTTCCACCATCTGCACCACCAGCTTGCGGCCGCGCGGCATCGTCGCGCCGGTCGCTTCGGCCGCTTCGCGCCCGGCCTTCAACCAAGCGTGGCTGGCGTGCCGGCGCGCGCGCGATTCGGAGCCGAAATTGGGTGCGCCGCCGAAACCGGCAATGCGGTTCAGCGTCGCCGTCGAGCTATTGCCCTGCGTATCGATCTGCAGCGTGGAGCCGATGAACAGGTCGGCGTAGTGGCCGGCGATCTGGCAGAACACGCGGTTCGAGCGCATGCTGCCGTCCGGTCCGTCGAAGAAGACATCGGGCCGCGCGCGCAGATAATCCTCCATGCCGAGTTCGGAACCGGCGCAGTGGATGCCGCGCACAAAACCGGATTCGATTGCGGGGATCAGCGTCGGACACGGATTGACCGTCATGTAGCTGCAAATTTTTCCGCGCAGACCGAGCGATTCCGCATAGGTCGGCAGGATCAGTTCGATGGCGGCAGTGTCGAAGCCAATGCCGTGGTTGAGGCGATTCACCTCGTACGGCATGTACAAGCCCTTGATGACCATCATCGCCATCAGGATCTGTGTTTCGCTGATCTGCGCCGGATCGCGCGTGAAGATCGGCTCGATGTAATGCGGTTTCGGCGCCTGAACAACGTAGCTGACCCAGCCGGCCGGCACATCGATGCGCGGTACGTCGTCGACGATCTCGTTGACCTGCGCGATCAGGATGCCGTTCTTGAACGCAGTCGCCTCGGCCGAGGCCGGCGTGTCTTCGGTATTCGGCCCGGTGTACAGGTTGCCGTGGTGGTCTGCGCTTTGCGCGGCGATCAGCGTCACGCGCGGCGTCAGGTCCATGAAGTAGCGGCCGTACAGTTCGAGATAAGTGTGAATGCCGCCGATACTGACGCGCCCGGCCTTGATCAGCCGCGCCAGTCGCACGCCCTGCTCGCCCGAATAGCAGAAGTCCAGCTTCGACGCGATGCCGCGCTCGAACACATCGAGCTGGGAAGACAGCGCGATGTTCGACTGCACAATGTGCAGGTCACGCACTACGGTCGGGTCCAGCTTCGCCAGTTCCTGCGATAGGAAATCGGCGTGCTTCTGGTTGTTGCCCTCGACGCAGACGCGATCGCCCGATTCGATCACCGCGCGCAGCAGCGGCAGCAATGCATCCTTGTCCACCAGCTTGCCGTTCGCATGCGCCGCGCCGCGCTGCAGACGCGCCGCAGTGTTGCGCGCCAGCGTGTCCCAGCGCACCTCTTCTCGTCGCATATCGCCTTTGATGTCACGCATCATGCCGGCACCTCGATGATCGTCTTACGCTTGGGCAGGATGCGCGAGATGATTGGCCAGAACAACGTGAGCAGCGCCAGCGTACTGATGGTGCCGACCAGATAGTTGGACCACAGAATGCTCATGCCGCCGTGCGACAGCATCATCGTCTGACGGAACGCATCCTCAGCACGATCGCCCAGCACCATCGCCAGGATCATTGGCGCCAGCGGGTAATCCAGTTTCTTCAGCACGTAACCGAGCACACCGAAACCGACCATCAGCCACACGTCGAACATCGCGCTGTGCACCGCATACGCGCCGATCGCACACAGCAGGATGATCACCGGCGCGACGATCGAGAACGGAATGCGCAGGATCGCGGCGAACAGCGGCACCGTCGACAGCACGACGATCAGGCCGGCGATATTGCCCAGATACATGCTGGCGATCAGGCCCCAAACAAAGTCTTTCTGCTCCACGAACAACA
>DATDLO010000186.1:0-4106 GCA_036519215.1 Oxalicibacterium sp. | reverse complement strand
CAACGAGCAGAAAGTATCGTTCACCGTGCCGTCCGGGAATTTCGGCAACGTCTGCGCCGGCCATATCGCGCGCATGATGGGGCTGCCGATCGACAAACTGGTCGTCGCCACCAACGAGAACGACGTGCTCGACGAATTCTTCCGTACCGGCATCTACCGCGTGCGCAAATCGGCTGAGACCTATCACACCAGCAGCCCGAGCATGGACATCAGCAAGGCGTCCAACTTCGAACGCTTTGTCTACGATCTGCTCGGCCGCGATGGCGACCGTGTGCGGACGCTGTTCCGCAAGGTAGAAACGCACGGCGGCTTCGACCTGTCCGGCAAACCGGGCAGCGACGGCGACGAGTTCAAGCGTGTTTCGGAATTCGGCTTCGTATCAGGCAAATCCACGCATGACGATCGCATTGCGACGATTCGCGATCTGCAGGAAAAACACGGCTTGATGATCGATACGCACACCGCCGATGGTGTGAAGGTCGCGCGCGAGAACCTGACGCCGGGCACGACGATGATCGTGCTGGAAACGGCGTTGCCGGCGAAATTCAACGAAACCATTCGCGAAGCCCTGGGCCGTGATGCCGAACGTCCGGCCGGATTCGAAAATATCGAAAGCCTGCAGCAGCGCTTCGACGTGATGCCGGCCGACGTCGAAAAGATGAAGACCTATATTTCGGCGCGCACCGGACTGTAAATCGTCTCAAGCCGCTTGCATGAAGGCGTAGCTGCGGGTGCTGCCGTCGTCGCACTGCGGCGGCAGGCGCTTCCGGCTACAATCTGCCCATCAAGACCAGCCTATCAGACATGAACCAACCCAAGCCGATGCTGAGCGTGGCTGAAGCGCTCGATTTCCTTCTCGCGGGCGCCGTCGCTGTCACGGATACCGAAACGTTGCCGACGCTGGAAGCCAACGGCCGTGTGCTCGCACTTGCCCGGCAGTCGCAACTCGATGTGCCGCCGATGGACAATACGTCGATGGACGGTTACGCGGTACGCGCCGCCGATTGCGCCAGCGGTAACGCAGTGCTGGAAGTCGCGCAACGTATTCCTGCCGGTCATGTCGGCCAGCCGTTGAAGGCCGGCACGGCTGCCCGCATCTTCACCGGCGCGATGGTGCCGCAAGGTGCGGATGCGGTCGTCATGCAGGAAGTCTGCGTAGCGGGCAAGGATGGCGAACGCGACATCGTCACGATCAACCATGCGCCGGCATCCGGCGAATGGATACGTCGTGCAGGCGAAGACATTCGCGCCGGCCGTGCGATCCTGGAGGCCGGCACGCGATTGCGTGCGCAGGAGCTGGGGCTGGCTGCCTCGGTCGGGCTGGCGCAGCTGCCGGTCGTGCGCAAGCTGCGCGTCGCCGTGTTCTTCACCGGCGACGAGCTGGCGATGCCGGGCGACGAACTGAAGCCGGGCGCGATCTACAACTCGAACAAGTTCACGCTGCGCGGCCTGTTGCAGAACCTGCATTGCGACATCACCGATTTCGGCATCGTGCCGGATACGCTGGCTGCCACACGCGAAACGCTGCGTCGTGCGGCCGAAGAGCACGACCTGATCATCACCTCCGGCGGTGTCTCGGTCGGCGAGGAAGATCACATCAAGCCGGCATTGGAAGCGGAAGGTCGCGTCAATATGTGGCAGATCGCCATCAAGCCGGGCAAGCCGCTGGCGTTCGGCGAAGTCAATCGTTCGGCACGCGATGGCCGTGCCTTCTTCCTCGGATTGCCAGGCAATCCGGTATCGAGTTTCGTGACCTTCCTGCTGTTCGTGCGGCCGTTCATCCTGCGTTTGCAGGGCGTGCAGAACGTGGCGCCGAAAGCGGTAACGCTGCGTGCCGATTTTGCGCTGCCCAAGGGCGATCGCCGCAACGAATTTTTGCGTGCGCGTATCAATGCGCAGGGCGGGCTGGACCTGTTTCCCAATCAGAGTTCCGGCGTGCTGACCTCTACCGTCTGGGGCGATGGCCTGATCGACAATCCGCCGAACAATCCGATTGCGCCGGGCGACCTGGTGCGTTTCCTGCCATTTGGCGATCTGATGTATTGAGGCGAAAACAATGAATATCGAACTCCGTTTTTTTGCCAGCGTGCGCGAAACGCTGGGCGTGTCGCAGGAAACCGTGGCATTGCCGGCCGGTGTGGCGACCGTGGGTGATGTACGCGCCTTCCTGCGCGAGCGCGGTGGGAAGTGGGCCGAAGTGCTGGCCGATGGCCGCGCGCTGCGCATGGCTTATGATCAGCAGATGACCGATGCTGCGACACCAATCCGCGATGGCGGCGAAGTGGCATTCTTTCCGCCGGTAACCGGCGGTTGATTTTGATGCAGACAGGCAATATGACGGTACGTGTTCAAACCGAGGATTTTGATGTCAGCAGCGAAGTGGCGGCTATGCGTGCGCACAGTCCGCGCATCGGTGCAGTCGTTACGTTTATCGGCACGGTCCGCGACATGAACGACGGCTCCAGCGTGGCCGAGATGGAGCTGGAACACTATCCGGGCATGACCGAAAAGGCGCTGCAGGCCATCGTCGAGCAGGCAAAATCGCGCTGGAGCATCGACGACGCGCTGGTCATCCATCGTGTCGGCCCGCTGCTGCCGAGAGACCAGATCGTGCTGGTTGCCGTCACGTCCGCCCATCGCGGCGAAGCTTTCGACGCTTGCGAATTCATCATCGATTACCTGAAGACCGAAGCGCCATTCTGGAAGAAGGAACAGACGCCGCAGGGCGCACGCTGGGTCGATGCGCGCGTCACCGACGACGAGGCACTGGAGAAATGGCGCATGTCTGACGACCAAACGGACAACAAGGCCGGCAGCAAAGGAAACGGCAGATGATGGCCTGGGCCGCAGTTGGCATCGGTGCCGCGTTTGGCGCATGGCTGCGCTGGGGGCTGACGCTGTGGCTCAATACGCTGCATTCCAAGGTCTTTTTCGGCACGCTGGTTGCTAATCTGGCCGGCGGCTACCTGATCGGCCTGGCTGTCGGTTTCTTTGCCGCTCATCCGGGGCTGTCGGCGGAATGGCGCTTGTTTGCCGTCACCGGCTTTCTCGGCGGGCTGACGACGTTCTCCACCTTTTCCGCCGAATCCTTCCTGCTGCTGCAACGCGGCGATTATCTGTGGGCCATGGCCCATGCCGCATTGCACCTGTTCGGCTCCGTGCTTTTCTGCATGGCTGGTTTCGCTTCCTACCGCGTCTTTTCGGCCTAAACTGTATCCGGCGGCTGCCGGGAATCTGTTTTAGCGGCGTACCCATGCTTGAAATGTGGGTTTCCCGGCCCAATCTTTCGTTGCATCAGAAAATCTTCTTTCGGGAGAGTATGCAATGCGTCTCGACAAACTCACGACCAAGCTGCAGGAAGCGCTGGCGGATGCCCAGAGCCAGGCGGTCGGTAATGACAACCAATACATTGAACCTGTCCATGTACTCAGCGCATTGCTGAGCCAGGACGACAGCAGCACACGCTCGCTGCTGCAACGCGCCGGTGCCAACATCGGCGGCATGATGACGGCACTGCGCAGCGCGCTTGAACGTCTGCCCAAGGTGTCGGGTAACGGCGGTGCGGTACAGATCGGCCGCGATCTGGCATCGCTGCTGAATCTGGCCGACAAGGAATCGCAGCAGCACGGAGACCAGTTCATCGCCACCGAAATGGTGCTGCTGGCGCTGACCGAGGACAAATCCGAGGCCGGCCGCATCGCGCGCGAAAACGGTTTGACGCGCAAGGCGCTGGTAGCGGCGATCAAGGCCGTGCGAGGCAGCAGCAAGGTCGATTCGGCCGAGGGCGAAGGCCAGCGCGAGGCATTGAAAAAATTCACGCTCGACCTGACCGAGCGCGCCCGCATCGGCAAACTCGATCCAGTGATCGGCCGCGATGACGAGATCCGCCGCGCGATCCAGGTGCTGCAGCGCCGTTCGAAGAACAACCCGGTGCTGATCGGCGAACCGGGCGTCGGCAAGACCGCCATCGTCGAAGGGCTGGCGCAGCGCATCGTCAACGGCGAGGTGCCGGAAAGCCTGAAGAACAAGCGCGTGCTGTCGCTGGACATGGCGTCGCTGCTGGCCGGTGCCAAGTATCGCGGCGAGTTCGAGGAACGCCTGAAGGC
>DATDLO010000185.1:0-2089 GCA_036519215.1 Oxalicibacterium sp. | reverse complement strand
CCATCCGACGCAGCTGCGCAGCCTCGTTCCCGCCGGTCGCCTCGACATCGATTCCGTCGGCCTGCTGATACTGACGCAGGACGGCCGCATCGCCAAGCAGCTGATCGGCGAAGATACCTCGATCGAAAAGGAATACCTGGTGCGCGTGCAGTACACGAAGCCGGGCCGCTTGCCGGACGCCGATCTGCAACGGCTGAATCATGGCCTGACACTGGACGGACGCAAGCTGCTGCCAGCAAAAGTAACGTGGCAGAACGACGACCAGCTGCGTTTCGTACTGCGTGAAGGGAAAAAGCGCCAGATTCGCCGCATGTGCGACATCGTCGGCCTGAAGGTGCTGGGATTGAAACGGGTGCGTATCGGCCGCGTCAAGCTCGGCGATCTGCCACCCGGCCAGTGGCGCTATCTGCGCGAAGACGAGCAGTTCTGAACAGAGCGCGCTTCCGCGTTTGTTCAGTCGTCGTCGTTGGGATCGAGTTCGGGAAACAGGATTTCGGTAAAGCCGAACTGCGAGAAATCTTCGATCCGCATCGGATAAAGGATGCCATCCAGATGATCGCACTCATGCTGCACGACGCGCGCATGAAAGCCATCGGCATCGCGACTGATCTTGTTGCCGTACTGGTCGAATCCTTCGTAATGCAAGGTCGAAAAACGCGGTACCACGCCGCGCATGCCCGGAACGGACAGGCAGCCTTCCCAGCCTTCTTCGCGATCGACCGACAAAGGCCGTAGCACCGGGTTGATCAGCACCGTCTCGGGTACTGGCGGCGCTTCCGGATAGCGCGTGTTCTGCTTGAAGCCGTAGATGACGACACGCAAATTCACGCCGATCTGCGGCGCGGCCAAACCGGCACCATTGGCCGCATGCATCGTGTCGAACATGTCGGCGATCAATGCATGCAGTTCCGGCGTATCGAACGCCTTCACCGGTTCGGCGACGCGCAGCAGGCGCGGATCGCCCATCTTCAGGATAGGCCGGACGCTCATTTCATCGATTTCACGAATTCGGCAAAGCCGGCGCCGGTTTCGGTGTGCTTCAGGCCCATTGCCACGGTCGCCTTCAGATAGCCGAGCTTGGAGCCGCAATCGTAGCGCTGGCCGTCATAACGATAGGCAAGCACCTTCTGGTCGCGCATCAATGCGGCGATACCGTCAGTCAACTGGATTTCGCCACCTGCGCCCTGCCCGATGTTCTCCAGATAATCGAAGATACGCCCGGTCAGCACATAGCGGCCGACCACCGCCAGCGTCGACGGCGCAGCATCCGGTTGCGGCTTTTCGACGATCGCGTTGACTTCCTCCAGGCCATCCTTGTACGGCGTGGCGCTGACGATGCCGTACTGGCGGGTATCGCTGCGCGGCACGTCCTGCACGGCGAGGATGCTGTGGCCTTCGCGGCTGAAAATGTCGGTCATCTGCGCCAGCACCGGCTTGGTGCCGGCATCGGTATCCATGAAATCGTCGGCCAGCAGCACGGCGAACGGCTCGTTGCCGACCACCGGGCGGGCGCATAGCACCGCATGGCCAAGACCCAACGGTGCCGGCTGGCGAATGTAGATGCAATTGACGTTCTTCGGGATCACGTTGCGCACCAGATCCAGCAATGCTGCCTTGCCGGCCGCTTCCAGCTCCGTTTCCAGTTCGTAGGCCTTGTCGAAGTGATCCTCGATCGCGCGCTTGTTGCGGCCGGTGATAAAAACCATCTCAGTTACGCCCGCGGCGACGGCTTCTTCGACCGCGTACTGGATCAGCGGCTTGTCGACGATGGGCAGCATTTCCTTCGGTTGCGCCTTGGTCGCAGGAAGAAAACGGCTGCCGAGTCCGGCCACGGGAAAAACTGCTTTTCTGATCTTGATCATTCGCTATCCAATAATTGAAGTAACCCTGCTTCGTCCAGAACCGGCACGCCAAGTTCCTCGGCTTTCGCAAGTTTACTGCCTGCCTCTGCACCTGCCACTACATAACTTGTTTTCTTTGAAACCGAACCGGCTACCTTGCCGCCGGCCGCCTCGATTTTTTCTGCAGCTTCGTCGCGCGTCATGTTCGGCAGCGTTCCCGTCAGCACGAAAGTCTTGCCGGCAAACGG
>DATDLO010000184.1:0-2023 GCA_036519215.1 Oxalicibacterium sp. | reverse complement strand
CCTATGCGAAGAACCAGGAATTCAAGCTTCAGACGCTCGATATCAAGGAATACCCACAAAACAGCCAATGTGCCAGGGTTTATCTCTTGCTAGAGGATTTACGGAAAGTTCGTGTGGACAATGACCAACCGAGAAAATGGAGTGAACAACACATGCTCTCATGTGGCTCGCCCAAATACAAACGTATGGGTTTTGAAATCCGCTATTACCAAAGATATTACGATCAAAACAAGGACGATCAATTGTCAGCCAAAGCAGACAGGTTATTCGAGAGTTTGGTAATCGAGGATAAATAAACAAAAGCCGCGCTCATAACGCGGCTTTCGTCTTTCCTTCAAAGGGAAACTCCTAAGTTCTTCGTCAAAAAATTTCCTACCGCTGCATCGACTCCCACACCTTCTGCAACCTCTTGACCGACACCGGCATCGGCGTCCGTAATTCCTGCACGAACAGCGACACGCGCAACTCTTCCAGCATCCAGCGATATTCATTCATCTTCGGATCGCCGTACCTATCCTTCAGCGCGCGCTGCCACGGCTGCGCGGCCTGCTGCCATTCGGCCATGATCTTGGCATCGCGTGCGGGATCGGCGCGCAGCTTGTCGATGCGCGTGGCAATCGCCTTCAGGTAGCGCGGGAAATGCGATAGCTGCACGTAGTCCGTATCGGCGATGAAGCGCTTGCCGATCAGACCTTGCAATTGCGACTGCATGTCGTTGAACGCCTGCGTATGCGCCTTCACCGTCTGCAGCTTTTTCGGCAGCGCGTGGTATTCGGCGAGGATGGTGCCGGCCAGCCGTGCGATTTCGTTGACCAGCAGGTTAAGGCGCGCCTTGCCCTCATCGCGGCGCGTGTTGAATTCCTGCGCGTTCTTCGGCAGCGGTTCCTGCAGGCAGGCGCGTTCCAGTCCCTTCTCGATGATCTGGTCGCGCAATTCTTCCTGCGAACCCAGCGCCATGAACTGCATGCCCATCTGCTGCAGGCCGGGGATGTTCTTGTCGAGGAACTTCAGCTGTTCCTTCAGTTGCAATGCGAACAGGCGGCGCAGACCGATGCGATGCGTGCGCGCGGCTTCGTCGGGATCGTCGAAAACTTCGATGTCGCAATGCGTCTTGCGGTCGACCAGCGCCGGGAAGCCGATCAGCGTCTGCTTGCCGCGCTGGATTTCCAGCAGTTCCGGCAGTTCGCCGAAGGTCCAGCCGGTCAGGTTCTGGTGTTCGGCTGAGGCGGATACGTTCTGTTGCCCACCCTTAGCCGGCGCGGCAGACGACTTGCCCACTTGTGCCGTCGGTTCAGCCACGGTCGGCGTCGTGTTCTCCGCCAGACGCTGAAAACTCTCGCGCGCCTGTCCACCAAGTTCGGAACGCAGCACCCCGAGGTTGCGCCCCATCTCCAGCTGACGGCCGTGCTCGTCGATGACCTTGAAGTTCATGAAGTGATGCGCGGGCAACGTCTCCAGCTTGTAGTCGGTGGTCTTCGTCATCACCGTGGTCTGCTCGCGCACGTCGGCGATCACGGCATCGAGCAGGCTGCCGCGGCCGAAGATGTGCTTGTCCTGTACGCGGTCGCAGAAGCCGGCCGCGTAATCGGGCAGCGGCACGCAATGGCGGCGCAGTTTCTGCGGCAGCGATTTCAGCAGCAGGTGCACCTTTTCCTTCAGCATGCCGGGCACCAGCCACTCGCTGCGGTCGGCCGAGACCTGGTTCAGCGCATACAGCGGCACGGCAAGCGTGACGCCGTCGCGCGGCGAACCGGGCTCGAAGTGATAGGTCAGACCCATCTCGATGCCGGCGACGTTCATCGCCTTGGGGAACAATTCGGTCGTCACGCCGGCAGCTTCATGCCGCATCAGATCGTCGCGGTTCAGGTACAGCAGCTTCGGTTCGTTCGCCGACGCATCCTTGACCCACTTCTCGAAGCCGATGCCGTTGACCACATCGGCCGGAATCTGCTTGTCGTAGAAGGCGGCGATCAGGTCGTCGTCGACCAGCACGTCGATGCGGCGCGACTTGTGTTCGAGGTTT
>DATDLO010000183.1:0-3149 GCA_036519215.1 Oxalicibacterium sp. | reverse complement strand
TAATCAGGCGGCAGAGGCCGCACACCTGTATGAAGAATTGCAGCAGGCGTCACAAGCGCAAGACAAGGAAAAAGTGCTGCGCGTAGCATCGGATGTGCAGGAGCGATATACGCGCACGGCGTATGCACAGATGAGCGCGCTGGCTGCGGCCAAGATGGCTTTCGACAGCAGCGATTATCAGGCTGCGAAAACGCAATTGCAGTGGGTAATCGATCACGGTCGGGATGATGCATACAAGGCCGTCGCCAAGGTGCGGCTGGCCGGCATTCTGCTGGATGAAAAGGCCTATGAAGAGGGTTTGAAGGTGCTGTCCGGCGATTTTCCGGCGCAGTTTGCCGGCGTGGTCGAAGACCGCAAGGGCGACATTCTGGTGGCACAGAACAAGCTGGACGAAGCGCGCGCAGCGTATCAGTCGGCGATCGACAAAACCGATGCGCGCAATCCCGGCCGCCAGTTGATGCAGATCAAGCTCGATGCCATCGGCGGTTCGCCGGCCGACAAGGCAGCATAAACTCCGATCCGAGAACAGAAGGAAGACAGATCAGATGCGCTTCACCTCAAAGATCCTTTGTACAGGGCTGTTGATCGCGACGGCCGGTTGTTCGTGGCTGAACCCGTTCGCCAGCAAACCGTCGCCACGCACGCAACCGGCACCGCTGGTCGAATTCAAGTCGACGATGGATGTTCGTACCGTCTGGACCGCTTCGGTCGGCAAGTCGGAAAAATACGTGTTTACACCGGTCTCGGTCGGCAATTTCATTTTTGCCGCTTCTGAAAAAGGCACGGTCGCCAAGATCGAGGCCGATACGGGGCGCACGGTCTGGCGCATCGATGCCGACACGAAGCTGACTGCCGGTGTCGGCAGCGATGGCATGACGGTCGTGGTCGCGGCGGAAAACGGCACAATCCTCGCTTTCGATGCGGAAGACGGCAAGCAGCGCTGGAAGGCGCGGGCCAGCAGCGAGGTATTGTCGGCTCCGGCGATTGGACAAAGTGTCGTCGTCGTTCGCAGCATGGACAACCGTATCACCGCTTTCGATGCCGACGATGGCAGCCGAAAATGGACGGTGCAGCGCACGGCGCCCGCATTGACGTTGCGTACATCGCCCGGCATTGCGATTGCAGGACCGAATGCCTACATCGGTTTGTCGGGAGGGCGCCTGCTCGCGGTTGCGCTGGCGACCGGTGCGCCGCGCTGGGAAGTCGCTGTTGGCGATCCGCGCGGCGTGACCGAGCTGGAACGTATCGCCGACATTTCCGGCACGCCGCTGGTGGCGGGACGTGACGTTTGCGCAGTTGCATATCAGGGGCGTGTGGCCTGCTTCGATGCAGTCAGCGGTACGCCGCGCTGGGCAGCACCTCTGTCGAGCGACGTCGGGGTTGCGGCAGACAATCGCTTCGTCTATGCGGCCAACGAGGAAGGTACCGTGATGGCAATCTCGCGCATGGGAGGCGGTATCCTGTGGCGCAACAACAAGTTGAAGAATCGTCGACTTTCGACGCCGATCGCATCCGGTCGCGCGGTGGCTGTCGGCGACTATCAGGGATATGTCCACTTCCTTTCCAAGGATGATGGCAGCTTCCTGGCACGCGTTGCCACTGACGGCAGCGCGATCATGAGCGTGCCGCTGACAGTTGGCGGCAACCTCGTTTTCCAAACCCAATCAGGGACCGTGGCCGCTCTGGCGGCCGAGTAACACTATTCAATGAAGCCGGTTATCGCACTTGTCGGCCGACCTAACGTCGGCAAATCCACGCTGTTCAACCGGCTGACGCGCTCGCGCGACGCACTGGTTGCTGATCTGCCCGGCCTGACGCGTGATCGTCACTACGGAGAAGGTCGTATTGGCGAACGGCCATTCCTGGTGATCGATACAGGCGGTTTCGAGCCTGTCGCCAAGAACGGCATCATGCATGAGATGGCCAAGCAGACGAAGCAGGCTGTTGCAGAAGCAGATGCCGTGATCTTCATCGTCGACGGACGGCAGGGGCTGACGCCGCACGACAAGACCATTACCGATTTTCTGCGCAAGTCCGGTCGCCCGGTGATGCTGGTGGTCAACAAGGCCGAAGGCATGAAGTACACGACGGTCACCGCCGATTTCTACGAACTCGGCCTGGGCGATCCTTACGTGATTTCGGCCGCGCATGGCGACGGCGTGCATGATCTAGTGGAAGAGTCGCTGGATATCGCCATGGTGCAGCGCCCGCCGGAGGAAGAAGAGCCGCAAGCGCTGGCCAAGCATATCCGGCTGGCCATTGTCGGACGCCCGAACGTCGGTAAATCGACGCTGGTCAACACGCTGCTGGGCGAAGATCGTGTGATCGCCTTCGACATGCCGGGCACCACACGTGATTCGATCGAGATTCCGTTCGAGCGCGACGGACGGCATTACACGTTGATCGATACTGCCGGCATACGCCGTCGCGGCAAGGTATTCGAGGCGATCGAAAAGTTTTCGGTCGTGAAGACCCTGCAATCGATTTCCGAGGCGAACGTCGTGCTGCTGCTGCTGGATGCACAGCAGGATATTTCCGAACAGGATGCGCATATCGCGGGCTTCATTCTGGAGTCGGGCCGGGCGCTTGTAATCGGCGTCAATAAATGGGATGGCCTGACGAGCGACCGCCGCGACGAGATCAAGATGGATCTGGAGCGCAAGCTGAATTTCCTCTCTTTTGCCAAGACGCATTTCGTCTCGGCGCTGAACTCCACCGGCATCGGCCCGATGATGAAGTCGGTCGATGCAGCTTATGCGGCTGCCATGTCGAATCTGTCCACGCCGAAGCTGACGCGTGCGCTGATCGAGGCGGTCGAGCACCAGCAGCCGCGCCGCAAGGGTTCGATCCGCCCTAAACTGCGTTATGCACACCAGGGCGGCATGAATCCGCCGGTGGTCGTCGTGCACGGCAACGCGGTGGAAGCAATCGATGCCAATTACAAACGCTTCCTCGAAAAGCATTTCCGAGAAACTTTTTCATTGGTCGGGACTCCACTACGTATCGAGTTTCGTACCGGGAAGAATCCGTTCAAACGGTCCGAAAAATAGCGTAGTTTGGCGAAAAAGCGCGAAATCGATTACATTCCCACAGAGAAGAGGCACTTGAAAACAGGAAAGATGTCTCAACCTCCTTATCACAACAACACA
>DATDLO010000182.1:0-6382 GCA_036519215.1 Oxalicibacterium sp. | reverse complement strand
GCGAACGCGAGCTGCCGATCGCAGCCGATTTCGTCGCGACCACGATTTCCATACCGGACCGGCAGCAGCTGGTCCTGCAACGGGCCGAAGACGGCCGCTTATCCCTGACGGTGGACCATGCTTAATCCGCAATTGAACAAGAACGGCGAGCTGCAGCATTTGCTCACCATCGAAGGCCTGCCGAAGGCGCACATCCTGCACATCCTCGATACCGCTTCGTCGTTCGTCAGCATCGGCGACCGCGAGGTAAAGAAGGTGCCGCTGATGCGCGGCAAGAGCGTGTTCAACCTGTTCTTCGAAAACTCGACGCGTACCCGCACGACCTTCGAGATTGCATCCAAGCGCCTGTCGGCCGACGTGATCAACCTGAACATCGCGGCATCCAGCTCCAGCAAGGGCGAATCGCTGCTGGATACGATCGATAACCTGTCGGCCATGCACGCGGACATGTTCGTCGTGCGTCATGCGCAATCGGGCGCGCCTTACCTGATCGCCAAGCACCTGAACGACACGATGCAGCCGCATGTGCACGTGGTGAATGCCGGCGACGGCCGTCATGCGCATCCGACGCAGGGTTTGCTCGACATGTACACGATCCGCCACTACAAGAAGGATTTCAGCAATCTGACAGTGGCGATCGTCGGCGACATTCTGCACAGCCGCGTCGCACGTTCCGATATCCACGCGCTGACCACGCTCGGCGTGCCGGAAGTGCGCGCCATCGGCCCGCGCACATTGCTGCCGAGCGGGCTCGAACAGATGGGTGTGCGCGTGTTCACCGACATCAACAAGGGTTTGAAGGGCGTCGACGTCATCATCATGCTGCGCTTGCAGAACGAACGAATGAGCGGCGCGCTGTTGCCGTCGGCACAGGAATTCTTCAAGAGCTACGGCCTGACGACCGAGCGCCTCGCACTGGCGAAGCCGGATGCGATCGTCATGCATCCGGGACCGATGAACCGCGGCGTCGAGATCGAATCGGCGGTGGCGGACGGCACGCAGGCCGTGATCCTGCCGCAGGTGACCTTCGGCATCGCGGTGCGCATGGCGGTGATGAGTATTCTGGCGGGAAATTAAAAGAGATGAAAATCCACATCAAGAACGGCCATCTGGTTGATCCGGCCAACGGCGTCGATGCTAAACAGGATCTGTATATTGCAGCCGGCAAGATCGTCGGCGTCGGTAGCGCGCCAGCCGATTTCACGGCGACCAAGACTATCGATGCGAGCGGTCTCGTCGTCGCACCGGGCCTGGTCGACCTGAGCGCGCGCCTGCGCGAGCCGGGCTACGAACACAAGGCCACGCTGGAATCCGAAATGCAGGCGGCAGTGCAGGGCGGCATCACCAGCCTGGTCTGCCCGCCGGATACCGATCCGGTATTGGACGAACCGGGGCTGGTCGAAATGCTCAAGCATCGTGCGCGTCTGCTGAACCAAGCACACGTTTATCCGCTCGGCGCGCTGACGATGAAGCTGCAGGGTGAAGCGCTGACCGAGATGGCGGAACTGACCGATGCCGGTTGCATCGGCTTCTCGCAAGCCGATCAGCCGATTCTGGATACTACGGTGCTGCTGCGTGCCATGCAGTATGCGAAGACTTTCGACTACACGGTCTGGCTGCGTCCGCAGGATCCGCATCTGGGGCGCAACGGCGTTGCGCACAGCGGTCCGGTCGCCTCGCGTCTCGGTTTGTCCGGCGTGCCGGTGATGTCGGAAACGATTCCGCTGTACACGATCTTCGAACTGATGCGCGTCACCGGCGCGCGCGTGCATCTGTGCCGCATGTCGTCGGCTGCCGGCCTGGAACTGGTGCGTGCTGCGAAGAAGGAAGGCCTGCCGGTCACCTGCGACGTCGGTGCGCACCATATACATCTGACCGAGATCGACGTCGGTTTCTTCGATGCCAATGCGCGCCTGACGCCGCCGCTGCGCGGCCAGCGCGATCGCGATGCGATTCGTGCGGCGCTGCTGGACGGCACCGTCGATGCGATCTGCTCCGACCATACGCCGGTCGACGATGATGAAAAACTGCTGCCGTTCGGCGAAGCATCGCCGGGAGCGACCGGACTTGAACTGCTGTTGTCGCTGGCGTTGAAGTGGGGCGAGGAATGTGCGGAGCCGAAGCAGGCATTGTCGCGCGCGATTGCCAAGGTCACGGCCGATGCGGCGCGCATCATCGGTGCGCCGGCCGGACAGCTGGCAGTCGGTGCTGTTGCCGACATCTGCGTGTTCGATCCGGCCGCGCACTGGACGGTGGCTGCACCCGTGCTCGCCAGCCAGGGCAAGCACACGCCTTTCCTCGGCTATGAGCTGGCCGGTCAGGTAAGGGCGACGATGGTGGCTGGCCATATCGCTTTCCAGCGCTGATCGTCCGGCATTGATCGTCCATCCATGAAGCAGACGGTTTTCGGCAGGGCGGCAGCATGATCGCATGGATCTTCCTGCGCGTGCTGCTGCATCTGCTGGCCGGACTGGCGACGTCGGCTTTCGTTTTTCCATTCGTCGACGATGCGGGACGCGAGCGCCGCATTCGCCGCTGGTCGGCTGGCTTGCTGGCGATTCTGCACATCAGTGTCGATTTGCGCGCGGAGAACTGCGCACAACTGGCAGGACGCGAACTGATCGTCGCCAATCACGTCTCGTGGCTGGACATCTTCGTCATCAATTCGCAGCAGCCATGCCGTTTCGTCGCCAAGGCGGATATCCGCGGCTGGCCTGCATTGGGCTGGTTGTGCGAGAAGGCCGGCACCATCTTCATCGCACGCGGCAAGCAGCGTGAAATCCGGCGCGTCTACGAAGGGCTGGTGAGCAGCCTGCGCAAAGGCGAACGCATTGCTTTTTTTCCGGAGGGCACGACGGCGGCGCAAGGCACGTTGCTGCCTTTCCATCCGAATCTGTTTGAAGCCGCCATCGAGGCGAATGTGCGGGTACAGCCGGTCGCCTTGCGTTACGTCGATGCAGAGGGAAATCTTCATCCCGCCGCCGATTTCGTCGGCGACATGACCTTCGTCGGCAGCTTGCTGACGATCATGCGTTCACCGCCTATGCGTGTGCAGTTGATGCCGCTGGCGGAGATAGATTCGACTGGCGCGCACCGGCGTGAATTGTCGCTGGCTGCGCACCGCGCAATCGGCATCCGGCTCGGTTACGTGCAAGAATCCGAACGCGCGGCCTGATCCCTGTGGCTAGTGCTTGCCCGGTTGCCGGTGTTGCGGGCAATCGACCTGTACGACGGAACGATCCTGCAGATTGACGGCCGTCAGTTTACCGCCCCACACACAACCTGTATCCAGTCCGACCAGGTTCGGACGCAGCGTCAATCCCAGTGTCGACCAGTGTCCGAATACGACAGTGGCGTCTTCGGTCTGTCGATCCGGCATGTCGAACCACGGCTGCAATCCCCGCGGCGCATCGGCCAGGCTTTCCGAGACTTTCAATTCCATACTGGTATCGGCGCGGCAATAGCGTATGCGCGTCAACGCATTGACGATGCAGCGCAGCCGGTCGGCGCCTTGCAATGCATCGTCCCAGCGGTCCGGCGTATTGCCGTACATCGTTTGCAAGAAATCTTTCCAGTTCGCACTGCGTAGCGCGGTTTCCACTTCCTGCGCCAGCGCCAGCGTCTGCTGCATGCTCCATTGCGGCAGTACGCCGGCGTGCACGCACAGGCAGCCATCGGCTTCCAGCGCCAGCGGTTGATGCCGCAGCCAGTCGATCAATTCGTCGCGATCGTCTGCGGCGAGGATGTCGTCCAACGTGTCCGAAGCATGCGGCTGGCGCAGTCCGCAGAAAACCGCCAGCAGGTTCAGATCGTGGTTGCCGAGCACCACGCGCGCGCGATTTCCCATGGACCGTACATGCCGCAATGTCGCCAGCGATTGCGGGCCGCGATTGACGAGATCGCCGACGAAAATGAACTGCGCATCCGGCGAGACGGTTTCGATTTTTTTCAACAGCGCGGCGAATTGGGTGTGGCAACCTTGCAGGTCGCCGATGGCGTAGGTGGTCATGAAGAAGTCTGGAGTCCGATGCGCCGCGTGCGGCATGGTGCCCATTATAAAGAGCCTTCCGGCAAAGCCTGCCGGCATTGTGTGTAAAGCTTGCTGCGGCTGAAACTTCCGTTACTGTCAGTTGGTCATACCGGGCGACGCATGACTGATCGCTCGTTCTCCTGCAGAACATCTTTGCCGGAGAGTAGTGGGTAAAGCGCAGAATGGCTGTTAAAGTATTTCCTTCCTGCATTTTCTGCATTTCCATCAGATCACGGATCGGGTCGCTGCATGGATTGCGGTTTTGGTGAAATTTTCTGAAAGGTTCAAGGTTGCATATGGCGACTCTCACGCAAGGCATCTTCAAGGCATATGACATTCGCGGCATCGTCGGCAAGACGCTGGATGCCGGCATTGCGCGCGATATCGGCCGCGCCTTCGGCGGCGCGGTGCGCGCCAAGGGCGAAACCACGGTCGTGATCGGCCGTGACGGCCGCCTGTCCGGCCCCGAGCTGACAGCCGCGCTGGCGGAAGGCTTGCAGGCTGCCGGCGTCGATGTGATCGATCTGGGCGTGGTCGCTACGCCGGTGCTGTATTTCGGCACGCATGAACTGGATGCGCGTTCCGGCATCATGGTCACCGGTAGCCACAATCCGCCTGACTACAACGGTTTCAAGATGGTATTGGCTGGCGAGGCGATCTATGGCGACGCGATCCAGGCGCTGCACCAGGCAATCGTCGACGGCAAACTGACCGAAGGCAAGGGCAGCTATCGTACGCACGATATTCGCGATGCCTATCTGAAACGCATCACCGGCGACGTCAAGCTGGCGCGGCCGATGAAGGTTGCCGTCGATTGCGGCAACGGTGTGGCCGGCGCGTTTGCCGGCGATCTGTACCGTGCGCTGGGCTGCGAAGTGATCGAACTGTTCTGCGACGTCGACGGCAATTTCCCCAATCACCATCCCGATCCTGCGCATCCGGAAAACCTGCAGGACCTGATCAAGTGCTTGCAAGAGACCGATGCCGAAATCGGTCTTGCGTTCGACGGCGACGGCGATCGTCTTGGCGTCGTGACGAAAGACGGCCAGATCATCTATCCGGATCGCCAGTTGATGCTGTTCGTGAAGGATGTGCTGACGCGCCATCCGGGTGAGCAGATCCTGTATGACGTCAAGTGCACGCGCCATCTGTCGCCGTGGATCGAGCAATACGGCGGCAAGCCGCTGATGTGGAAGACCGGGCATTCGCTGGTCAAGGCCAAGATGCGCGAAACCGGCGCACCGATCGGCGGCGAGATGAGCGGCCACATTTTCTTCAAGGATCGCTGGTACGGTTTCGACGACGGTTTGTACGCCGGTGCGCGTATGCTGGAACTGCTGAGCCGCGAGAAGGATCCGTCGGCCGTGCTAAATGCGCTGCCGCAATCGACATCCACGCCGGAACTGCAATTGAAATTGTCGGAAGGCGAAAGCTTTCCCTTGATCGCCAAGCTGCAGAGCGAAGCCAGATTCCCCGGCTCCGATCGCACCATCACGATCGACGGCTTGCGCGTCGAATACCCGGACGGTTTCGGCCTGGCGCGTTCGTCGAACACGACGCCGGTCATCGTCATGCGTTTCGAGGCGGAATCGCAGCAGGCGTTGCAGCGCATTCAGGCCGAATTCAAACGCGTGATCACGGCGGCCAAGCCGGATGCCGTGATGCCGTATTGAAGAAGAGCGGATTGCTGAATCCAGCGGCCGGCTGCATGCCGGCCGTTTTATTTTCGTCTGCCTTTGCGCGCCGTCGCACGAACAGTGACCCGTGCCGGGCAACACGGCATAATACGCGGCATGCGATTTTCCTCCCGTTCCCCTGATATCCGCGCTGTATGCGGACTGCCGCCATGCGCGTGATCTATTCCATTGCGTGGTGGTTCGTCTTGCCGCTGGTGCTGCTGCGCCTGTGGTTGCGCGGACGGCAGGAGCCCGGATACCGCCGGCATGTCGCGGAACGACTGGGTTTCTACGGCAACGTGCAGGTGGCCGGCCACGGTCCCATGTTGTGGGTGCATGCGGTATCCGTCGGCGAGACGCGCGCGGCGCAGCCGCTGGTCGAGGCACTGCTGCAGGCGTATCCGTCGCATCGCATCCTGCTGACGCACATGACGCCGACCGGCCGCGCGACCGGCAGGGCGCTGTTCGGCAACGAACCGCGCGTGATGCAGTGCTATTTCCCGTATGACACCGGCTGGATGGCCGGACGTTTTCTGCGCAGTTTTCGTCCGCAGTTGTGCGTGCTGATGGAAACCGAGGTGTGGCCGAACGCGATGGCGCAATGCCGTCGGCGCGGCGTGCCGGTGGCGCTGGTCAACGCGCGCTTGTCTGCTCGCTCGCTGGCGCGTGCGATGCG
>DATDLO010000181.1:0-6668 GCA_036519215.1 Oxalicibacterium sp. | reverse complement strand
ATCCACCACGTCGGCAACGGCGCCGTCCATACCGCAAACGGCAAGCCTGACAACCACGTCAAACCGTATGCCAGCCATTCGACAAGAAAATGCGCCGACAGCAGGCACCAATCCGACAACGGCCCCGGCAGCACGCTGCCGACCAGCGCCAGCGGCGTCACGAAAAAGCTGACGAGCGGAATCGCAATTGCATTGGCAATCGGACTCACCAACGATACCTGGCCGAACAACAGCATCGTCAACGGAATCAACCCGATCGTCACTGCATACTGGGTCAGCACCGCCGTATCCAGCGCCACGCGCCAGCCGGATCGCGGTACCTGCCCCGCCAGCGATGCGCGACCAACGCTGGCATACAGAATCACCGCCACCGCACCGAACGACAGCCAGAACCCCGCACCGAGAAGCGCCCATGGATCCAGCAACACCACCGCAGCCAACGCCAGACACAGCACATGCGACGCGCTGGCAATGCGGCCGAACCACAATGCCAACGCCACCACCGTCAGCATGCACAAGGTCCGCTGCGCCGGAACACCTGCGCCGGCCAGCAGCACATAAATGACGGCCGCCAATACGCCCGCCAGAGCTGCCGCCTTCTGCGCCGGCAGTCGCAGCGGTAATTGCATGCCCGTGATGAAAAACGAGCGCCGCCACAACGCAAAGACGACTCCGGCAAACATCGCCGCGATCATCGTGATGTGCAAGCCGGAAATCGAGATCAGGTGACCGACGCCGGTACGGTTGAAGACGTTCCAGCTCTCCTGCCCGACTGCGCGCTGATCGCCGACCACGAGCGCCACGATCACGCCTGCATAAGGTTTGCCTTCCAGGATGCGTTGCACGCGCTCGCGCAGCCAGCCGCGGCTGCGTTCGACGACAGCGCGAAAACCCGGCACGAAACTATTCAGCCGCGTATTGGCATTGTCATCCGGCAATCCTCGCACGTAGCCGGTGGCACGCACGTTTTGTTCCAGCAGCCACTGTTCGTAATCGAAACCATAGGGATTGGCATTGCCGTGCGGACGGCGCAGGCGCACCGTCAGACGCCAGCGTTCGCCGGGCCGCACGACGATGTCCGGCTGTATGTTTTCGTCATCGAAGGAGGAATACCATGACAGCGCGATGCGCGGCGGCACGACCGGCATCTCGCCATCGACCGGCAATACCTTTTCAACGGCAAAACGGAAACGCAGGCCGCGCGCGAAATGATCGGGAAGACTGTCTACCGTGCCGACAAGCGTGATGTCGCGCCCTTCCCATTCGCGTGGCAGTTCCTGCGCCAGATAATGATGCGCAAACAACGCGGCCCACGCAAAGCCGAACGACAGGCCGGCCAGCGCCAGCAAAGGAATATTTATTTTTTTCGATGCAACGGTACGCGTCATGCCGATCGACACGACAGCCAGCACGCACAGCAAAAAAATCATCGGCCAGGACGGCAGCGTTGCCTGGGTCTGCAACCAGCCCGCACCGACGACCAAGCCGATGATCGCGCTGCGCATCGCCGTTTAAAGCAGGGCTTTCAGCCGCGGCATTGCCGCGCAGGCATTGCGCGATGTCGCCTCGGCCACATCGGTAACCGGCATACCGCGCAATTCGGCCAGCACTTGTCCGATACGCGGCAATTGTTCCGGGCTGTTACGTTGCGGATGCAGCCATGCCGGCGAGATATCGGGAGCATCAGTTTCGAGCACCAGCGCATCCAGAGGCAATTCGGCGGCCAGCCGCCTGATCTGCAGCGCACGCGTGAAAGTCATTGCACCACCGAAACCGAGACGAAAACCGAGATCGATGAAGGTGTTCGCCTGTTGAAAACTGCCGTTGAATGCATGCGCGATGCCGCCCGGTACGGCAATGCGGCGCAGGTATTTCAGAATCTGATCCTGCGATTTGCGCACGTGCAGCAAAACGGGAAGATCGAAATCGCGCGCGATCTTCAGTTGCTCCGAATAAAAGAATTCCTGGCGCTCGCGCATTTTCGGCGTCGTCAGCATCGGCACGAAGAAATCGAGACCAATCTCGCCGATCGCGACCAGGCGCGGATCATCGATGGCCTTCGCGACCGCCTCCCTCAACCGTTGCAGATCATGTTCGTCTGCCTGCGGCACGAAAATCGGATGAATACCGAGTGCGTAGGTACAGTTAGCGTGGCGATGCGCCAGTTCGGCAACGATGGAAAAATTGTCGCGCGCGACTGCAGGAACGACGATCATGCCGACGCCATTTTCGCGCGCCGCCACCGCGACATCATCGAACGCATCGGCTGTAGTGCCGAATTCCGACGCATCGAGATGGCAGTGTGTATCTATCCACATGATTGCAGTTAGAGGACGGCAGGTGAAAACGGCAGCATATTCATCGTCATCGCGCCTGCACGATTCATTCGCCGGCTGAATGCAGGCCGGTTTCGGACAGCCGCAGGATGCGATCGCAGTGCGCGGCCAGTTCTTCGTCGTGCGTAACGATGACAAATGCGGTACCCAGCGTATGCGACAGTTCCAGCATCAGGTCGAATGTCTTCTGCGCAGTCGGCCTGTCCAGATTGCCGGTCGGCTCGTCGGCCAGCACGCATGTCGGTTGCGTGACCAGTGCACGCGCCAGTGCCGTGCGCTGCCGTTCGCCACCGGACAATTCGCCCGGACGATGGCTGGTGCGATGAGCAAGGCCGACACGTTCCAGCATCGCCTTCGCCGTCTGCTGCGCCTCGTCGCGTGGTACACGGCGGATCATCAACGGCATCGCGACGTTGTCGACGGCCGTGAATTCCGGCAGCAGATGATGAAACTGATAGACGAAACCAAGCGACTGGTTACGCAAATCGCCGCGCGCCTTTTCGTCGAGGCTCGCGAAATCGCGCCCTTTCAACGTGACCGAACCGGTCGATGGCGTATCCAGCCCGCCCAGCAAGTGCAATAGAGTGGATTTGCCCGAGCCCGATGCGCCGACAATCGCCACGCGTTCGCCGCGCGCGATATCGATATCGACTCCCTTCAATACATCGACCGCGTATTTACCCTGCGTGAAAGTCTTCGCCAGATTGCGGCAGGACAGGACAATCTCGCTGCGTTCGTTGCCGTTTTCAGCGTTGTTTTCATTATTCTTTTCATTATTCATAACGCAGCGCCTCCGCAGGTTTGACACGCGCGGCCGACCAGCTCGGATACAGCGTTGCAAGGAAAGACAGCACGACAGCGACGCCGCCAATCGTATAGACGTCCGGCCAGCGCAAATCCGATGGTAGTTCGCTGATCAGATAGACATCTTTCGGCAGGAACTGCACATGGAACAGATGCTCGATGAATGGCACGATGACATCGATATTGGAGGCGATCAGCACGCCGCCTCCAACACCCAATGCTGTACCGCACAGGCCCACCAGCGCACCCTGAATCATGAATATCTTCATGATCGAACGCGGCGAGGCACCCAGCGTACGCAGGATCGCGATATCGGCCTGCTTGTCGGTCACCGTCATCACCAAGGTCGAGACGAGATTGAACGCCGCTACCGCAATGATCAATGTCAGGATGATGAACATCATCTTTTTCTCGGTCTGCACGGCGGCAAACCAGTTGCGATTCTGGCGGGACCAGTCGCGAATCAGCAAGTCTCCGCTCAACATCCGCGACAGGTCATAAGCCACCTCCGGCGCACGCTGCATGTCCGTCAGTTTCAAGCGCAAGCCGGACGGCGCGCTGAGCTGGAACATTTTCATCGCGTCATCCAGATGGATGAAAGCCAGCGTCGAATCGAATTCGAAATGGCCGGAATCGAAGATACCGACCACGGTGAACTGCTTCAGCCTCGGAATGACACCGGCCGGCGTCACCTGGCCCTGCGGCGCAATCATCGTCACCTTATCGCCCAGATGCACCCCCATGCTGCGCGCCAGCTCGGTGCCGAGCACGATATTGAATTCGCCGGGACGCAGGGCGTTGAAACTGCCCTGCTTTGTCTCGGAAGCGACGTCGGACACCTTCGGCTCTTCCGCCGGCAACACGCCGCGCACTGCCACGCCACGCAATGTTTCATCGCGTGTCATCATCGCCTGCGCATCGACATAGGGCGCAGCGCCGATCACTTCCTTGTCGGCGAAGGCTTCGCGTGCGGTTTTTTGCCAGTCCGGCATCGCGCCGGTCGGATCGAAGATTTCGATATGCGCCAACACCGACAGCATGCGGTCGCGAACTTCCTTCTGGAAACCGTTCATCACCGACAGCACCACAATCAGCGCCGCGACGCCGAGCGCAATGCCCGCCATCGAGATCAGCGAAATGAAGGAAATGAAACTGTTACGGCCGCTTCGTTTGCCCGCACGCGTATAGCGCACGCCGACCAGCCACTCGAAAGACAGATTTTTTACGATGCTCAAAGAAGGCTCCTGAATGCAGCACGCAGTTTGCCACACATTGCCAAATGATTACCGAATCGTTGCAAGGCACGACGATCGGCTGCAGCACATTGACTGCGACCGATACGGTTCCGTTCCCGTGCCGCACTAGGCGACGCAATCTCCGCAAAAGGCAAGCCGTGATTTGCCCTACAATCGCGGGCATGACGCAACTCGATCTTCTTTTCCCTTTCGCACTGCCGCCGCAGGAACTGGCGCGCGATCTGCTGCGCGAATTGAAAGCGCCATCGCTGGCGCTGCTGCTGGCGCGTGCGCAACCTGCCGCCACCTCGTCGAACGATGAATTCTCGCGCGCGCTGCCGCATGAACACTGGCTGGCGCAACATCTTGGCCTGCCCGCCGCGCCGGACAACTCCAGTCCATCGCTGGCCGCCAATATGTTGCGCGCGGTCGGCATCGATGCGCCGGACGGCTTCTGGTTTCTGCTGCAGCCGGCCAATTTCCACATCGCGCGCGACCATCTGGTGCTGACCGATCTGCGGCA
Source organism: Oxalicibacterium sp. (assembly GCA_036519215.1). Taxonomy (GTDB): domain Bacteria; phylum Pseudomonadota; class Gammaproteobacteria; order Burkholderiales; family Burkholderiaceae_D; genus Oxalicibacterium. Next base: position 1,770 of record DATDLO010000181.1, on the reverse strand, counting down.
ACTGGCCCTGCCGGAACAGGAAGCGCGCACGCTGTTCGGCAGCGCCGCGCCGTTGTTCGCGGAAGCCGGCAAGACATTGCATTACGTCGACGCCGCTACCTGGCTGCTGCGCGCCGACGACTGGCAGGCGTTGCAGACCTCGACACCAGATGCCGCCTGCGGCCATAACATCGATATCTGGATGCCGCATGGCGCACAGGCGCGCGACTGGCGCCGGCTGCAGAATGAAGTGCAAATGCACTGGCATGCGCATCCGGTCAACGAAGCGCGCGAAATGCGCGGGTCGAAACCGGTCAACACGATCTGGTTATGGGGCGGCGCGGCAGTCAATACGCAGAACGACAATGCAGGATTCGATACCGCATATACATCAGGCGATTCGCATGCACCGTTTGCGGCTGCAGCCGGCGCAGTGCACACGGACTCGGCGGAAGCAGTAATCGCTTCGCGGGAACAACATGCGTTACTGTTGCTGGACGATCTGCTTGCGCCGGCTCTAAGCGGCGACTGGGCAGAATGGCTGGTCCGCTTCCAGGCAGCGGACGAACGATGGTTCGCCCCATTGCTGGAGGCTGCCCGCACCGGCCGCCTCACACGTTTGTCAATGACTTTCAGCCACGGAACGGCGACGGCCAGTTACCGTGTCAGCAAGTCCGCGCTGCGCAAATTTTGGCGTGCGCCCTCCCTTTCCCGTCTGTCCGCATGACCCGCATCACTACCCGCAGCTATTCGTACCGGGACGCCGAACGCCTGCACCAGAGCGGCATCCATCCGGTGATGGCACGCTTGTACGTGGCGCGCGGCCTGCTCGATACAAAAGAACTTGCCAGCGAGCTGACCGCGCTGCTGCCACCGCCGGGCCTGTTGCATATCGATGCTGCCGCTGTCTACCTGGCAGATGCAATCGCGGCACAGAAGAAACTTGTCATCGTCGCCGATTACGACTGCGACGGCGCCACCGCCTGCGCCGTCGGATTGCGCGGCCTGCGGGCGATGGGCGCCACTGTCGATTACATCGTGCCGAACCGCTTCGAATACGGTTATGGACTGACGCCGGAAATTGTCGCACTCGCTGTCCGCGAAAAATCGCCGGACGTGATCGTCACCGTCGATAACGGCATTGCCAGCATCGACGGTGTGGAAGAAGCCAACCGGCGCGGCATCGACGTCGTCGTCACCGATCATCATCTGCCGGGCGATCGTCTGCCGGCGGCGAAAGTCATCGTCAATCCGAACCAGCTCGATTGCGGCTTTCCCAGCAAGAATCTGGCCGGCGTCGGCGTGATGTTCTACGTGCTGCTGGCATTGCGTGCCGAACTGCGCCGACGCGGCGTGTTCGACGCGCAAACGCAGCCCAAGCTGGATGCGCTGCTCGATCTGGTCGCACTCGGCACCGTGGCCGACGTCGTCAAGCTGGATGCAAACAACCGCATCCTCGTCGCACAGGGATTGAAACGCATGCGCAGCGGCCGCATGCATGCCGGCGTTGCCGCCTTGTTCCGTGCCGCCGGCCGTGAAGCGCGCCGTGCGTCGCCGTTCGATCTCGGCTTTGCGCTGGGTCCGCGACTGAACGCAGCGGGCCGGTTGTCCGACATGTCGCTCGGCATCGAATGCCTGACGACCGACGACGAAGGCCGCGCCTGGGCCATCGCGCAACAGCTCGATGAAATCAACCGCGAACGCCGCACGATCGAGGCCGACATGCAGGACACCGCGCTGATGCTGCTCGACACCTACAACCCGCAAGACAGGACGACGATCAGCATCTTC
>DATDLO010000180.1:0-5334 GCA_036519215.1 Oxalicibacterium sp. | reverse complement strand
ATCGCCGTCCAGGATGCCGACATCGCGCATCGACATGCCGCGCACTTTCAGCAGATAGTCAGGTTTGACGGGAAACATCGACGGATCGACGTTGTAGGTCTGTTCCACATGTTCCTGCGCCAGGATAGGGGAGCCGGCGGCAACGCGGCCGACCAGGGGAAGGCTCAGTTGCATCAATGCAGGGTGCGGCAATGCCATCTGTGCTGGCGCCTCACGTTCGTTCGATCCTCCATCACGTAAACGGATGCCGCGCGATGTGCCGGGCGAGATTTCGATTGCGCCCTTGCGGGCCAGCGCCTGCAGGTGTTCTTCCGCCGCGTTGACAGAACGGAAACCCAGTTCTGCGGCGATTTCCGCACGCGTGGGCGGGAAGCCGGTGTTCTCGATCGCATCGCGGATCAGATTAAGGATTTGTTCCTGGCGGGCGGTAAGCTTGATCATGGGCGACCTATGCTGTGAATGCAGACAGTATGGGATTTTATACAGTATTTGCATCAATGCAAGCGCCATGCGCCATCGCATCTGGCCGGATGTGGTCAAAACCGTAGTCAGCGTGGTCCTAAATGCTTGAATGGATTGAATTTTCGACGAATCCGCGATATAGTTTCGGGCTTTCCTCTTCCCACACTCGTCTGACGCCGGGGTGGGCGTTTAATCAAGTCCATAAGGAGCTTACATGCGTCATTATGAAATCGTATTCATCGTGCATCCCGATCAAAGCGAGCAAGTGCCTGCGATGATCGAGCGCTACAAAGGTATCGTCACCGCACGCGGCGGCGTTATCCACCGCGTGGAAGACTGGGGCCGTCGTCAAATGGCCTACATGATCCAGAAACTGGCGAAAGCACACTACGTCTGCCTGAACATCGAATGTGACAGCGAAACGCTGGCTGAAATCGAAACCGGCTTCAAGTTCAACGATGCCGTTCTGCGTCATCTGACCGTGAAAATGAAGAAGGCCGAAACCACGCCATCGCCGATGATGAAGGCCGTGCAGAAGGAAGATGCTGCCAAGAGCCATCGCAACGAGGCGCCTGCTGCCTGAGTCCATTGATGTACCGGGAGTGTGAATCAGGTTTTTGAATCAGTTTTGTGAACCAGCTTCAGTTCGTTGCCACCATCGCCGAGCGCGAAATTCTGCGCTACACGCCGGCAGGCGTACCGATAGTGGAAGCAAGATTGCTGCATAGCTCGCAGCAGACTGAAGCGGGAATTCCCAGGTTGGTCGAGTTCGAGATTGCCGCGATTGCCGCGGGGGAGATTTCGGGCAGATTCAATCAGGCCGAACTGGGCGGAACATTCAGATTCACAGGTTTTCTGGCACGCAAGGGACGCAACGGCAAAAGCCTTGTTTTCCATCTCACAGATTTCGAAAAACACATTTAGATACAGGAGCCAAAAATGGCATTCGGTAAAAAATTCGACAAGAACAAACTGAAAGAAAAACGCAAACAGCAGAACCCGCTGTTCAAACGCAAGAAGTTCTGCCGCTTCACCGCTGCAGGCGTCGAGCAGGTCGATTACAAAGACATCGACACGCTGAAGGATTTCGTCCAGGAAAACGGCAAGATCATGCCGGCACGCCTGACCGGTACCAAGGCAATTTACCAGCGCCAGGTGGACACGGCGATCAAGCGCGCACGTTTCCTCGCGCTGCTGCCGTACACCGATCTGCACAACGCCTAATCAACGACTGAATCAGGAGAAAAAACATGCAAGTCATTCTGTTGGAAAAAGTCGTTAATCTCGGCAATCTCGGCGAAGTCGTCAAAGTGAAAGACGGCTACGCACGCAACTTCCTGATCCCGCAACGCAAGGCACGTCGTGCAACGGCTGCTGCGCTGGCTGAATTCGAAGTCAAGCGCGCCGAGCTGGAAAAAGTCGCTGCGGAAAAACTGGCTGCTGCGCAAGGTCAAGGCGAAAAACTGTCCGGTCAATCGATTCAGATTGGTCAGAAAGCCGGCGTCGATGGCCGCCTGTTCGGTTCCGTCACCAACCACGACATCGCCGAAGCGCTGGGCAAACAGGGTTTCGCTGTCGAAAAGGCGCAGATCCGCATGCCGCAAGGCCCGCTGAAGATGACCGGCGAGCACCCGGTTTCGGTGGCTCTGCACACCGACGTTGTCGTCGATATCACGATTTCCGTGGTCGGCGAGCAGGCCTAAAAGCAGTACTGCATTCGATGCAACAAAAAGCCGGGTTTTCCCGGCTTTTTTCTTGCCCGCTTCCTCTAAGCATCGTTCGTCAGCAGGTATAATGCGCGCCATGAATACGCCAGCCGATCCGCAGCTCGACTCCCTTCGTGTTCCGCCGCACTCCATCGAATCGGAACAATCTGTTCTGGGCGGTTTGCTGCTGGACAACGCGGCATGGGACCGTATCGCGGACTTCGTCAGCCAGGAAGACTTCTACCGCTACGATCACCGCATCATCTTCCAGCACATCGCCAAACTGATCAACGGCTCGCGTCCGGCCGACGTCATCACCGTCTTTGAAGCACTGACCAACAGCGGCAAGGCCGAGGAAGTCGGCGGTGTTGCCTACCTGAACGCGCTGGCACAGAACACGCCGTCGGCGGCCAACATCCGGCGCTATGCCGAGATCGTGCGCGACCGCGCAGTGTTGCGCAAGCTGATCACCGTTTCCGACGAAATTTCCGGCGCTGCCTTCAATCCGCAGGGCAAGGAAGTCAAGCAGATGCTGGACGAGGCGGAATCCAAGATTTTTTCGATCGCGGAAGAGGGCGCGCGCGGTGCGCAAGGCTTCCAGGAAATCCAGCCGCTGCTGACGCAGGTCGTCGAGCGCATCGATGAGCTCTACAACCGCGACAGCACCAGCGACATTACCGGCGTGCCGACCGGCTTTGCCGACCTCGACCGCATGACGTCGGGCCTGCAGCCGGGCGATCTGGTCATCGTCGCCGGCCGTCCGTCGATGGGTAAAACGGCATTCTCGGTCAATATCGGCGAGAACGTCGCGATCGAGAGCGGTCTGCCGGTCGCCATATTCTCGATGGAAATGGGCGGCACGCAGCTGGCGATGCGTATGCTGGGCTCGGTCGGCCGTCTCGATCAGCATCGCCTGCGTACCGGCCGTCTGGTCGACGAAGACTGGCCGCGGCTGACGCATGCGATCCAGAAGATGAACGATGCGCAATTGTTCATCGATGAAACGCCTGCGCTGAACTCGATGGAATTGCGTGCGCGTGCGCGTCGCCTGTCGCGCCAGTGCGGCAAGCTCGGCCTGATCATCATCGATTACCTGCAGCTGATGGCGGCAAACTCGGCAGGCGAAAACCGCGCCACTGAAATTTCCGAAATCTCGCGTAACCTGAAGGGTCTGGCGAAAGAGTTGAATTGCCCGGTGATTGCGTTGTCGCAGCTGAACCGTTCGTTGGAGCAACGTCCGAACAAGCGTCCCGTGATGTCCGATCTGCGCGAATCCGGCGCTATCGAACAGGATGCCGACGTGATCCTGTTCATCTACCGCGACGAGGTCTACAACCCCGATTCGCCCGACAAAGGCACGGCTGAAATCATCATCGGCAAGCAGCGTAACGGCCCGATCGGCGCGGTGCGCCTGACTTTCCAGGGGCAGTACACGAAATTCGAAAACTATACCGGTTCGGCTTCGGTATATCAGGGCGACTGACATGATCCGCTGCGCCATGACTTTCTCGATTCACCGCCAGGTCAGGGCGGTTTCCTCTCCGGTTTCCATATTCTAATTTTCAAAGAGAATAATCATGTTTGGACGACTCCTGCCGAAAGACGGCAAATTCTTCGATCTCTTCAACGAGCATGCCGATTACTGCGTCAAGGGTGCGAAAGAGATGGTCGCGCTGATGACCAATTTCGACGATCTCGAAATTCGCGTGCATGCGATCGAGAGCATCGAAAAACAGGCCGACAAGGTGACGCACGCAACGCTGGATGCGCTTCACAAGACTTTCATCACGCCGCTGGATCGTGACGATATTCACCAGTTGATTTCGCGCATGGACGATATCCTCGATCTGCTCGAGGATGCGGCACAGACCATTTCCCTGTACGACATCAAGGCCATCACGCCGGAAGCCAAGCGTCTGGCCGAACTGTGCCAGGCCTGTATCGAGAAGGTGGCGGCAGCCGTCAAGCTGCTCGACAACATGGACAATTCGCGCGAAATCCTCGGCATCTGCCAGGAGATCGATCGCCTGGAATCCGATGCCGACCACGTGATGCGTGCCGCCATGTCCAAGCTGTTCCGCGAGGAACCGGATGTGCGCAATCTCATCAAGCTGAAGGCGATCTACGAACTGCTGGAAACGGTGACGGACCGTTGTGAAGACGTTTCCAACATCATCGAAGGCATCATCGTCGAAAACGCATGATCCGACGCGCAGGCGTTTCCTCCGGTCGGATCGTACGGCCTGACCAGATGCATTGAACCAAGACTAGATACCCATGCAAACTCTTCACATGAGCCTTACCGTGCTCGTATTCCTGATCGTGCTGGCACTGGTGTTCGATTTCATGAACGGATTTCATGATGCGGCGAATGCCATTGCAACCGTCGTATCGACCGGCGTGCTGAAGCCGCAGACGGCCGTGGCGATGGCGGCGGCCTTCAATTTCATCGCGATCGGCGTTTTCCACCTGAAAGTGGCATCGATGATCGGCAAGGGCACCATCGATCCGCTCGTCATCGATCATTACGTGGTATTCGGCGCACTGGTCGGCGCCATCATGTGGAATGTCGTCACCTGGTATTTCGGATTGCCGTCCTCTTCCTCGCATGCGCTGATCGGTGGCCTGGTCGGTGCGGCCGTTGCCAAGGCGGGTACCGATGCGCTGGTTGCGTCCGGGTTGATCAAGATCATCCTGTTCATCGTGCTGTCACCGCTGCTCGGCTTCATTTTCGGCGCATTGATGATGGTGATCGTGTCGTGGCTGTTCGTGCGATCGTCGCAGCGTACGGTCGATCGGCTTTTTCGCCGCCTGCAGTTGGTCTCTGCGGCCATGTACAGCCTGGGTCATGGCGGCAACGATGCGCAGAAGACGATGGGCATCATCTGGATGCTGCTGATTGCTGCCGGCGTATCGGCTCCTGCAGATCCATTGCCGATGTGGGTGGTGATCAGCTGCTACAGTGCAATCAGCCTCGGTACGCTGTTCGGCGGCTGACGCATCGTCAAGACGATGGGGCAGAAAATCACCAAGCTGAAGCCGGTTGGTGGCTTTTGCGCCGAAACTGGTGGTGCCTTTACGCTGTTCCTGGCGACTGCGCTGGGCGTGCCGGTTTCGACCACGCATACGATCACGGGCGCCATCGTCGGTGTCGGCGCATCGCGCA
>DATDLO010000179.1:0-2076 GCA_036519215.1 Oxalicibacterium sp. | reverse complement strand
CGAAAATCGTTTCGACCAGCAGCACGTCGGAACCGCCTTCGACCAGACCGCGCGTCTGTTCCAGATAGGCAGCAACCAGTTGATCGAAGGTGACGTTGCGCGCGGCAGGGTCATTGACGTCCGGCGAGATCGACGCGGTCTTCGGCGTCGGACCGAGCGCACCGGCGACGAAGCGCGGCTTGTCCGATGTCGAATACTTGTCGCAGGCGGCGCGCGCCAGCCTAGCGGACGCCACATTCATCTCGTAGGCGAGATGCGCCATGTGATAGTCGTCCTGCGCCACTGTTGTCGCACCGAAGGTGTTGGTTTCGATCAGATCGGCGCCGGCCGCGAGGTATTGCTCATGGATTTCGCTGATGACGTCAGGCCGCGTCAGCGACAGCAGCTCGTTGTTGCCTTTGACGAACAGCTCCTTGCCCGGCACCGCGAAATCAGCGAAGCGCTGGCTGCGGTAATCCTCCTCCGTCAACTTGTAGCGCTGGATCATCGTACCCATCGCGCCATCCAGGATCAGGATGCGCTGCGCCATCAGGTCGCGCAACAGGGCTTCGGTATCGGGGAGAGTGTCGCGTTTCATCGTATGTTCTTATGATTTCGTCATGAAGGCGGCGTCATAAATGCAAAAACCCGGTCTGCAACGGGACCGGGTTCTCACCAACGCGCCGCTTTAGCAGTATTTATATGGAGCCATGCTCCGCGCCCGCAAGCTGGTTTGATCTTTCAAAATCAAATCGGCGCAGGGAAATTATACGTGCAATCGACCATCGCGGTCATTCGGGCCTTGGTCGGCCACCCTGCGTCTAGCGGAAACTGCCGCCTTCCAGCGGAAACCCTTTGAGGAATTCGGCCGCCGACAGCCGCTTGCCGCCCGGCTTCTGCAACTCACGCACGCGCAATGCGCCCTCGCCGCAGGCGACCAGCACGCCATCCTGTGGATTGGCCGCGATCACCTGTCCCGGCTGCCACACGCCGCAATCCACCGGTTCGGCGCACCAGAACTTGACCGCCGTGCCATCGAATTGCGCCGCCGCGCCAGGGAAAGGATTGAACGCGCGGATCTTGCGCGCCAGCAGAGCTGCCGGCTGGCTGAAATCGAGCGCCGCTTCGTCCTTGGCGATCTTGGCTGCATAGTTGGCGCCGTCCGCCGGTTGCGGCTTTGCCGGCAACGCGCCCTGCTGCTCCATGCGGCGTAGCGTTTCGACGATCATGCGGCCGCCCAGCGCCGCCAGCTTGTCGTGCAGCGTGACAGTCGTGTCGTCGGCTGCGATCGGCAGGCTTTCCATCGCCAGCATCGGACCGGTATCGAGATCGAGTTCCATCTGCATGATGGTGACGCCGGTTTCCGCATCGCCGGCCTCGATTGCACGATGGATGGGCGCCGCGCCCCGCCAGCGCGGCAGCAGCGAGGCATGGATGTTGATGCAGCCCAGCGGCGGGATGTCGAGCACCGATTGCGGCAAGATCAGCCCGTAGGCCGCGACCACCATCACATCGTGCGGCGTGGCCTGCAGCAGTGCATGCGCTTCGCGCGCGACGTCCGGATGCTTGCCGTCCAGCCGCAGCGAAACCGGTTGCGCAACCGGAATCCCATGCGCCTGCGCGAACTGCTTGACGGCCGATGCATGCAGCTGCATGCCGCGTCCGGCCGGATGATCGGGCTGCGTCAGCACGAGCGGAATCTCGAAACCTGCGTCGTGGATCGCAGCCAGCGCGACCGCGGCGAATTCCGGCGTGCCGGCGAAGATGATTTTCATGCGGGAATTGTAGTACGTCGTCCGTCGAAAACGAACCTGAATGCCGCACGGCAATCCGCCGGCGGCATGGCAGGTACGAGAAAGCGGATTAACGGACGGCTGCAGTACGCGGCTGGCTGCGCGCCAGTTCGCGTTCTTCCTTCAGCAGCTTAGTCTTGATGCGGTTGCGCTTCAACGGCGACAGGTATTCGACGAAGACCTTGCCCTTCAGATGATCCATCTCGTGCTGGATGCAGACCGCCAGCAGGCCATCGGCTTCCAGCTCGAATGCCTTGCCGTCGACGTCGAAGGCGCGCACCTTGACGCGCGCCGGCCGCTCGAC
>DATDLO010000178.1:0-9220 GCA_036519215.1 Oxalicibacterium sp. | reverse complement strand
GTAACGACATCAGCGGGGGCGGATCGGTGAGCAAGACCGGCGCCGGCACCATGGTCCTGTCAGGCGCCAACACCTACACCGGCGGCACCACCGTGAACGCCGGCGCACTGCGTGCCGGTGCGGTTAATACGCTGTCCAGCAGCAGCGCTTTCACACTCGCCAACACGGCCGGTGCCACACTGGATCTGAACAACTTCAACCAGACCATCGGATCGCTGTCAGGCGGCGGGGCAACGGGCGGCGACATCACCCTCGGTTCGGGTACTCTCACCACAGGCGGGAACAACAGCTCGACCAATTATGCCGGCGTGATCAGCGGCAGCGGTGGCGTGACCAAGCAGGGCAGCGGCATCATGATCCTGTCAGGCATCAACACCTACACCGGCGCCACTACCATCAGCGGCGGCACGCTGTCGGTCAACGGTTCAATCACCTCGCCAGTCACCGTCAACAGCGGGGGTGCGCTCGGCGGCAGCGGCACCATCAACGGCGCCGTCGGCATTGGTGCAGGCGGCGTCTTCGCCCCCGGCAACTCCATAGGTACGATCACCGTCAACGGCAACCTGAGCTTCGCTGCCGGTTCCATCTACCGCGTGGAAGTCGATGCCGCTGGCAACAACGACCGCATCAATGTCACTGGCGCACCCGGCACCGCAGCGCTCAACGGCACGGTCGATGTTCAGGCCGGTGCCGGCACCTATGCGGCCAACACGACTTACACCCTCCTCAATGCTACCGGCGGCGTGACTGGGACTTTCAGCGGGGTCACGTCCAATCTCGCCTTCCTCACCCCCACACTGGCCTACGACGCGAACAACGTCTTCCTGAGCCTGGCGCGCAACAGTACCAGCTTCAGCGCCGTGGCCATCACCCCCAACCAGATCGCCACGTCCACTGCCTTGCAGAATGCGAACGGTGGCGCCACAGGCGACATGAGTGTGGTGCAAACCGCCCTGACCGGCCTGTCTGCCGAGCAGGCACGCGCCGCCTATGACTCGGCCAGCGGCGCCGGGCTGGTGGCCTTGCGCAATGCAGGCGCCAGCTTTGCGGCAGGCCTGGGCCGCCAGCTGCAGGCCCGCCTGGGCGCTGTCGGCGGCACAAGCAGCACACAAGTGGGCGCCTTCGCAGGCGGCCCTATCCTGCTGGCCGCCAACGACTCTGTGTCCGACCTGATGACTCCCATGTCTGACTCGCCGCAGAAATTCTCACTGGCCTCCGGCACGGCTTTGCCTTCCGCCTCAAGCGCCCAGGGCCGAGGCTTCTGGCTGCGCGGCAGCGGGGGTTACCAGGACACCAAAAGCGACGGCAATGCGACAGCCAGCGATCTGCGCAGCACCAGCCTGAGCGCAGGCTTTGATGCAGAGGTGCGCGACGGCCTCGTCCTCGGTGCAGCCTTGAGCAGCGGCACCGCCCACCTCGGCTTTGACAACACCGACAGTGGCAAGTCACGTGCCAACGCCATCGCCCTGTACGGCAGTTATGCCAGCGGCCCCTGGGCCTTCAAGGGCTCGGCCAGTGCCGCCTGGGCCAGCAACCAGATGGACCGTGCAGTCATGATTGGCGCGATCAACCGCACGGCCAGTTCGGACTTTGACAGCAACACGCTGTCGGCCTATGGCGAGGCAACTTACAACCTGCCCATGAATGGTTGGACCTTGCAGCCGCTGGCTGGCCTGGCATTCAGCCGAAACAAAACCGACGGCTTTACCGAAACCGGCGCCGGCGCCCTCAACCTGCAAGTGGCCGGGCAAACCATCACCTCCACCAAATCCCTGCTCGGCGCCAAGGCCAGCTTTGAAGCAGGCAACGTCCGGCTGGAGCCGCGGGTGATCTGGGCGCATGAATTTGGCGACCTCAACACACCGATGACGGCGCAGTTCCAGGGCGCAGCCACGGCCTCGCCGTTCCAGGTGTCGGGCGTGGCGCTCAAGCGCGACACCCTGGTGCTGGGACTGGGTGCCAGCGGCAGCATCGGCAAGGGCGTTGAGCTGTTTGCCGACGTGCAAGCCGAGCACAACTCAGCCCAGCGCAACCTGGCGTTGCTGGGCGGTTTGCGCAGCCGTTGGTAGTGCATCAGGCAAGATGGAAGTCGAATGCCCCTGGAGTTGACCGATGTGAGGTGCGGGAAGAACTTGGACTGAATATCTGCTTCTGGCCGATGGCAGAAGTTTCATCCCTAGTGTTGAACTCGCCCCACTGAGTGCATGTGAAAGTTGTTTACTTCTTTCATGACTTGTTGCGTGTCGATGTATTTGATGTTGCCCCGAGAGAGCGGTGCAACCCCCTTTTTTTGCATAGCGTAGCCGGATTCAAATGTTGCCAAAAATAAGAGTGGATTTGTTAAAAGGAAGTGGCTCGTTCCTCGTTAACTATCTTTTCGCGTTCGCGGCATAAGCCTTGAGCGAAAAAAACCGGTCTTTTGTTCGCCAGCCCACAAAGTCTTGTCTCCGTGAAGAGTACCTTTGCTGTAATGGCAAACCATTTCGGAATGCCCCTGTCTTTCGGAGAAGAAATGAAAATCAACGGAAAAATTCGCGTCATTGGATTGGCATTGGCCTTGGGATTTGGAAATGTTGGCGCTGCCGTGGCGGCGACCGATGCACCGTCGCAGGCCAAGTCCGGTGTGTCAAAAAAGGACAGCGATTTCTTGAAGAAACTGGCGCAAACCAATCTTGCGGAAATTGAAACCGCGAAAATCGCACAATCCCGATCAAAAGATGAGCAAGTGCTTGGATTTGCGAAGCACATGATCGAGGATCACACAGCGGGTCTGAGCGAGGTCAGAAAGCTCGCTGGAGAAAAAGGTGTAACGCTGCCAGCGGAGCCGGACAACGCGCATAAAAAAGAGGCAGCAAAGCTGAGCAAGCTGGAGGGGGAGAAGTTTGACAAGGCATACCTGACAAGTGCCGGCCTGAAGGACCACGAAGCTGCAAGAGACCTCGCCAAGAAGGTTGCGCAACAAGCCGATGACAGCGACCTGAAAGCATTGGCCGAGAAGTTGGGCGTGACGATCAACAAACATCTTGAAATGGTGCAGCAGGTCGTCAGAAAGTAAATGGCGCGCTAATCGTCTTGCCAGCTGGACGAACGTTCGTCAGGAGCGGAGCCTTGGCTTCGCTCTTTTCCCTTTATTTTCAAAAAGCGGTATCGTGTGTGTCACGGTGAGGAGCGTGTTTTTTCCGCGCTGTTCATCGGACTTCTCAAGTTTTTGTCTATCGTCTCCATCGCCATCATCTCCAACCGCTTCAAACATCGGCAATCTTTCGATGCGAGAACACCCGCGTATCGGAATCGTCCACGCATGGATGGGCGAATCCGGCAGACCGCAAGCAGGATTTCGGCAAACTCGTTATAAAGGACGTTTCGTATTGCCGTAGCCCGGAATTGGAGAGCGCAGATGAGTCATCCCGTTTTATTTACCCCGTTTCAGGTTGGAAAACTCGACCTTTCCAATCGCATCGTCATCGCACCGATGTGTCAGTACTCGGCCGTCGATGGTTGCATGACGGATTGGCATCTGATTCATCTGGGCCACATGGCCTTGTCGGGTGCCGCGTTGCTGACAATCGAAGCGAGTGCAGTGTTACCGGAAGGGCGCATCACGTGGGCGGACGTCGGGTTGTACAACGATGAAACGGAAGCGGCGATGCGGCGCGTGCTGGATGCCGTTCGTGCGCATTCCGCGATGCCGATTGCGATTCAGCTGAGCCATGCCGGACGCAAGGCATCGACGGAAGTGCCCTGGAAAAAGGCGAAGCAGTTTGCGCCGAATGAGGCGAAGGGATGGCAGACCGTCGCGCCATCCGCCTTGCCTTTCGCGGAAGAGTATGTTGCGCCGACGGCAATGGACAAGCAGGAACTGCAGCGTGTGCGCGAAGCGTTTGCCGCTTCCGCGAAACGCGCGGCGCGCCTGGGCATCAATGCAATCCAGATCCATGCGGCGCACGGTTATCTGCTGCACGAGTTTCTTTCGCCGCTTTCCAATCAGCGACAAGATGAATATGGCGGTTCGCTGGAGAACCGCATGCGCTTCCCGCTCGAAGTGTTCGATGCGGTTCGGCAGGCGTTCCCGGCCGAGCGTCCGGTGACCGTGCGTGTGTCGGGAACGGACTGGGTGGATGGCGGTTGGGATATCGAACAGACCGTCGCGTTTGCGCAGGCTCTGGAAGCAAGGGGATGCGATGCGATCCATGTGTCCAGCGGTGGCCTGCATCCGGCGCAGCACATTCCCGTGGCGCCCGGCTATCAGGTGCCGCTGGCGCGTGCGGTGAAAGCGGCGGTAAAAATGCCGGTGGTAACCGTAGGGTTGATTACCGGTTTCGAGCAGGCGGAAGCCATTGTCGCGAATGGTGATGCCGATCTGGTCGCGCTGGCACGCACGATTCTTTACGATGCACGCTGGCCGTGGCATGCGGCCGCGGCGCTCGGCGCCACCATCCGCGTACCGAATCAATACCTGCGTTCACAGCCGCATCAATTAAAGCACCTGTTTGAATCAGAGTCGGAATGAGGCGTGAGCCGAGCCTGATCCGGAAAAATCGTCGGATGCATTCAACGTCATGACCGTCGATACATTCAATCTGCAACGGTTCGTCGACGCACAGGCCGATGTGTATGAGGAGGCGCTGGCCGAGCTGGCACAAGGTAGAAAGACGACGCACTGGATGTGGTTCGTTTTTCCGCAACTGCGTGTGCTCGGACGCAGTGTCACTGCGCATTACTATGGCATCGCGTCTGTCGAAGAAGCCTGTGCTTATCTGCAGCATCCAGTGCTCGGGTCGAGACTGCTTGAGTGTGTCGACCACTTGTTGGCGCTGGACATCGCCAACCCGCACGTCATTTTCGGGTCTCCGGACGACATGAAGTTGCGATCCTGTCTGACCTTGTTCGGCGCGGCTGCTCCGGATGAGCCGCGCTTCGGCGACGTGTTGCGCAAGTTCTACCCGGACGGGCCTGACGAAAAGACGCTGCAGTTATTGGCGCCGTGACTACCGGAGATCGCTTCCGCAGGTTTGTGTGCGGAAACGGATTGCTTGCTGCGTTCTCGTTTTCATGGCGATGCTAAAAACGGATGTGCACCGAATCCACATTGCGTTTTGCCTCGCCGTGATACACCGCTTCGATGTTGTTTCCGTCCGGATCGAGCACGAATGCGGCATAGTAGCCGGGATGGTAGGGGCGCTCGCCCGGCGCGCCATTGTCCGTCCCGCCATGCGCAAGCGCTTGCTTGTAGAACAGATCGACCATGTCCCGGTTCTTCGCCTGAAAGGCAATGTGCTGGCGGCCGGTGAGTCGTCCTTGCGCAGCTTCGCTGTCTGCGGCTGAGACGACGAATTCGTCGGCCCAGAAAAAGCCATCGCCCTTGTCGCTGATCGCGATGTTCAATGCGCCCATTACGGCCGAATAAAAGATATGGGAAGCATCCAGATCTGCTACCACCAACTGAACGTGATCGATAAGACGGCCGTAATGAAGTTCGTTTATTTCCATGATCTACTCCTCGACTATTCATGCGTCGCCTGAGCCCGATTGAAGTTTGTTCGGCGGCTAGAGGGCATTTCAGTAGTTTTCAACGATGACGGGGGGTTTTCCCCTAAACGCATATTGTTGCGAATCGACATACGCGCCTATCGGCGGAGTTCACCATGCAACGTAGGATTTTTCGTTTTCCGATAGACGCCGATAATCGAAGCCTGGCGTTTTCCTCGCCGGAAAGACGCACTCTATAATGGTGGCGCTGTTCTCTTTCTGCGTGACCACATTCGTTCAACTCATGTCATTGCCGCTATCTTCGTCGCTTCCCCTCTATATACAGATCAGGGAAGCGTTGCGAGCAAAAATCCTCGATGGCACCTATGCCGCACATGAGCGTCTGCCGTCCGAACACGAAATGATCGATGCGTTCGGCGTCAGCCGCATCACGGTGCGGCAGGCAATGAACGATCTTCAGAAGGAAGGGTTGCTGTTCAAGGTGCATGGCAAAGGCGCTTTTGTGGCAATGCCGAAAGTGTCGCAGGAGCTGATGCAGCTGCAAGGCTTCGGCGAGGCGATGCAGTTGCAGGGACACGAAGCGCATTCCGTCGTATTCGGCCTGGCGACGGTGCAGGGCAGTGACTTGGCATGCGCGAAACTGGGCATTGCGGCAGGTTCTGCGGTGACCGAGATCAAGCGCGTGCGTTATCTGAACCGGGATCCTGTCTCCGTCGATCATTCATGGGTGCGGCATGAAGTTGGCGCGCGGCTGACCGAAAAAAATCTGTGCGAGAAGGATTTGTTCTTCCTGCTGGAAAACGAACTGCAACAACCGTTGCATTCGGCCGACCTCGAAATCGAGGCGACGTCCGCCGATGCCGATGTGGCGCGCCGCCTGAAGGTGGTGCACGGTGCCCCCATTCTGCGCATCGAGCGCCTCACGTTTGCGGCGGAAGCATTGCCGCTGGTCTTTGAATACCTGCACTATCCTCCAGGGCGATTTCGATACCGGATGAAAATTCGGCGCTGAAGGCTGCGATTGTTCGCACGATTCGTGCGGAAAAGAACTGTCTGGGCGGCGGCTGATTGCGGTCACATGAGTTTATAACTTGTTATAACAAGTTATAATGTGATGCCTTGAAATTCTTTTCTGGAAGGCCATGTCGAACTTCGTCACTCTAGCCCTGATTTCGATCTGCGTTGGCATGCTGGTCGGTGCGGCAGGCATCGGCGGTTTCTTCATGGCTCCTGCATTGGTACTGGTGACAGGCGTGGGCATGCATCAGGGAATGGCGACGGCGTTGTTCACCTTCATTTTTACCGGTCTGATCGGCACGCATTATTTCCACAAAAAGGGAACGATAGACTGGCGGCTCGCGCGGCCGCTGTGTCTGGGTGCTGCATTGACGGGATTCGGTGGCGCATGGATCGGAACCATGTTGAGTGCAACCGTATTGTCGATGCTGCTGGGCGTCGTCATCATGGCGGCAGGCATCTATGCGGTGGTTGCGCGTGGCGGCCGACAGACCTTGCTGCTGCCGCAAGCGGGACGCGGTCAATGGCTGGCGCTGGCAGGTGTCGGCGCAGCGAGCGGTTTCCTGTCCGGCCTGACAGGGATCGGCGGACCGGCGCTGTCGGTACCGTTGATGGTATTGCTCGGCTTTTCGGTCCTGACGGCGATCGGCATCGGACAGGTATTGCAGATCGTCGGTGCGCTATCAGGCACATTGGCAAACCTGCATTTCGGCCATATCGATTACCGTCTGGCCTTGTTCGTTACGGTCTTCGAAGTTCTCGGCGTGCTGCTCGGCGCCTACATCACCCATCGGGTCGACGAACGTGTCGTGCGGCGTTTCATCGGCGCACTCTGTCTCGTCGCAGGCAGCGTTTTCATCTGGCGTGCGCTGTAACTGTCGTGCTCGCGACTGTTGCTGCGGGCAGAAATTTTCTTCATCGCATCGTGCCGCCGGGCGAGCGGTGCTTCTATAATGACATCGGCTGCAACGATTGATTTGTCGTCAGATTGTTGCAGTCCCCTGAAGCGAACCGTATCCGGCCGCATGGCCCTGATTCTTATGGAATCCACATCCGCCGATATCGCCGGTTTTGCCGATCTGATGCTCGATGCCGTCTGCGTGGTGGATGAAATCGGCCGTTTCGTCTATCTGAGCGCAGCTTGCGAGCGCATTTTTGGCTACCGTTCGGATGAACTGATCGGCACGCCGATGATCGAGTTGGTGGCGCCCGATGATCGTGATCGTACGCTGAACGCCGCGGCAGAAATTATGTCCGGCCGTCCCAATCTGCATTTCGAGAATCGTTATGTCCGCAAGGACGGCCGCATCGTCCACATCATGTGGACGGCGCGCTGGTCGGAGAAGGACCGATTGCGCATTGCCGTTGCGCGCGACATTACCGAACGCAAACGCACCGAATCCGTGCAGTCGGCGCTTTACCTGATTTCCGAAGCAGCGCATGCGGCCAGTGACCTGCCGGAACTGATCGCCCGGTTGCGCGACATCGTCGGCACACTGTTACCGTTCACATCGTTTGCCGTCGCCGTATGCGATGAGAGGAACGGTCGGCTGATGTTTCCGTGCCAGAGGGATGGCGAGCGGTTCGATCTGACGATGTCTGCCGTCGAAGCCGCCTGTGCCGAGAGGCGTGGCCGGGTGTTGCCGGCGGCGGGCGCCGCGGACGAGGGCGACATTCTGGTGACACCGCTACATTCGGAGCGTGCGCTGATTGGTGCCATGCTGATGGGCAGGCGCGCGCATGAGGCAGGCTATGCGGAGCAGGATGGCGAACTGTTGCAGCAGCTTGCGGGCCGTATTGCCGGCGCCATCGAATGCAAACGCCAGCAGGAGCGGCTGCAACATACGGCGCAATACGATGAACTGACCGATCTGCCGAATCGCCGGCTGTTGCACGATCGCCTGGAAACGGCGCTGATCCGGGCGCGGCGCAACCGCGATTGCATGGCATTGCTGTATTTGGATCTGGATCGTTTCAAGGAAATCAACGACAGCTATGGCCACGCAGCCGGCGATGTGCTGTTGCGGGAAGCAGCCGACCGTTTGAAACGTTGCGTGCGCGATGCCGATACGGTGGCGCGCATCGGCGGCGATGAATTCATCGTCCTGCTGGAAGGATTGCATGCGCGGGAGGACGCGGCGCTGGTGGCGGACAAGATTCGTGCCGCGTTGCAGCAGCCGGTCAGCGTGAATGCCGATGTGTTGACGGTATCGCCCAGTATCGGCATTGCCTTCTACCCCGAGCATGGCGAGGAAGCGCAGGCGCTGTTGCGTCATGCCGATACGGCAATGTATGCAGTCAAGAATGCAGCAAAAAGCGTGTCTGGCAAGTCGGTGGATTGCGTGTCAACGTCGCCGGACGGGCGTCGTCTGTCGAACTGACGTATTGCAAGTGATTCGACCGCAAGCGGTGTGCATGGGTATTCCCATTTTGTCGTCTCGTTTTTTGCATTTTTGATGCGCGATGCAAGGAGATGGCTGTCTGTATCCGACGACTGACGCATACTGTCGCGCCGATGGCGGCGTTTCGTTTTTTTCATGCAAACTTTCCTATTCTTTTCCAGCGTGCTGCATTAAGATTTGAGACATTACGTTTACAGGTTTTACATTTCAGGATTGCGAACTTGCTATTTGTACCCGTCATTCCTGCCAGATTTTTCCGGTTTGCCATAAAGCGTTTTTCGTCTGACTGAAAAGTCATTTTCTTCATCCTC
>DATDLO010000177.1:0-3973 GCA_036519215.1 Oxalicibacterium sp. | reverse complement strand
TGGCGAGCTTGATGAACCATGGTTGTCTCATGACTATCCCCTCGCTGAGATCAGTTGCCGCCGATCTTCACGTATTCATTCTGCGCCTGCGTTCTGGTGCGCATCTGGTTGTCCCATTCCGTCTTATTGCCCGGCGTCCAGCCCTTGGCGACGAACGGATCCTTCGCGCCCTGATACGGCGGCACATCACCTGAATCCCGCGCATCGGCCTGCGACTGGCTCTTCTCACCGCAACCGGCCAGCACGGCCGTCGCTGCCAGCATCATGAATAGCAAACGTTTCATGGTTTCTCCTTCGCCGGTGCCTTGGCTTCTGGATTGTGTGACTGGCCGTAGGCCGTGCCCCAGCCCCAGACTTCGCTGCCCTTGCCGCGATGCACGACGCGCGTGCGGAAAATGTCGGCAATCACGTCGCCGTCGCCGCCCAGCAGCGCCTTGGTCGAACACATCTCAGCGCAGGCCGGCAGCTTGCCTTCGGCCAGGCGATTGCGACCGTATTTCTCGAACTCTGCTTTCGAGCCGTTTTCTTCCGGGCCGCCGGCGCAGAACGTGCACTTGTCCATCTTGCCGCGCAGGCCGAACGCGCCGTTCGACGGGAATTGCGGCGCGCCGAACGGACAGGCATACGAGCAGTAACCGCAACCGATGCAAATGTCCTTGTCGTGCAGCACCACGCCTTCGTCGGTGCGATAGAAGCAATCGACCGGGCAAACCGCCATGCATGGCGCATCCGAGCAATGCATGCAGGCGACCGAGATCGATTTTTCCTGGCCGACCATGCCGTCGTTAATTGTCACCACGCGGCGCCGGTTGACGCCCCACGGCACCTCGTGTTCGTTCTTGCAGGCAGTCACGCAGCTATTGCACTCGATGCAACGTTCCGCATCGCATATGAATTTCATCCGTGCCATGTCGAGTCCTCCTCATCCCTGATGTCGTGCAGTTGCATGCGTCATGCCCACTTTTCGATATTGCAGATCGTGGTCTTGGTTTCCTGCATCATCGTGACCGAGTCATAACCGTAAGTCGTGGCGGTATTGACTGCTTCGCCGCGCACGATCGGATGCGCTCCTTCCGGATAGGAATCGATCATATCCTTGCCCTGCCACCATCCGGAGAAGTGGAACGGGATGAATGCGGTATCCTCGCCCACACGCTGCGTGACGAGCGCCCTGACCTTCAGGCGTGCGCCAGTCGGTGTCGATACCACTACGTAATCGTTGTTGCGAATGCCGCGCGCAGAAGCTGCCTTTGGATTGATCTCGACGAAGTTTTCCTGCTGCAGTTCTGCCAGCCACGGATTGGAACGCGTCTCTTCGCCACCGCCCTCGTACTCGACCAGACGGCCGGAGGTAAGGATGATCGGAAATTTCTCGTACAGTTTTTCTTCGACGTTCTTCTGCTGCAGCGACTTGTACAGCGTCGGCATGCGCCAGAAGGCCTTCTTGTCGTCGTGCGTCGGATACTTGGCGACCAGATCCGGACGCGTACCGTAGATCGGTTCGCGGTGCAGCGGCACGCCATCCGGGAAATTCCAGACGACTGCACGGGCCTTCGCGTTACCCCACGGATGCACGCCGTGCACCTGCATGCAAACCCGTTGAATGCCGCCGGAAAGATCCGTCTTCCAGTTCTTGCCCTCGGCTGCTTTCTTCTCGGTCTCGGTCAGATCGTCCCACCAACCCAACTTCTTCAGCAGGATGTGATCGAACTCCGGATAGCCGGTCGTGATCTCGGAGCCCAGCGAATGCGAACCGTCTTCCGCCAGCAAGTTGACGCCATCCTTCTCGACGCCAAAGTTGGCGCGGAAGTTGCCGCCGCCATCCATCATGCTCTTCGACGTGTCATACAGATTCGGCGAACCCGGGTGCTTGAGTTCCGGCGTGCCGTAACACGGCCACGGCAGGCCGAAATAATCGCCGCTCAGGTCGTAGCCCGTTTCCGCATCCTTGCCCGCCTTGCAACGCAAAGTCTTCACATCGAACATCTGCATGTTGCGCATGTGCGCCTTCAGGCGCAGCGGCGATTGCCCGGTGTAACCGATCGTCCACGAACCGCGATTGATTTCATCAAGCATCGATTCCGGCTCCGGTTCCATCATGCCGCCCTTGCCCGGCACCAGTTTGATCTTCGCGACCAGTTCTTTGCCGAAACCGAGTTTCTGCGCGAGCTGGTACATGATCATGTGGTCGGTGCGCGATTCAAACAGCGGTTCGATGACCTTCTCGCGCCATTGCAGCGACCGGTTCGATGCTGTCACAGAGCCAGAGGTTTCGAACTGCGTGGCGGCCGGCAGCAGATACACGGCGCGGTTCGGGTTCAATTCCTGGCCGTCGACCTTCATCGCCGCCATCGCGGCCGTCGCCGACGGATACGGATCTATAACAACGAGCAGGTCCAGCTTGTCGAACGCCTTCTTCATGTCGAGGCCGCGCGTCTGCGAGTTCGGCGCGTGCCCCCAGAACACCATGGCTTTCACCGTATTGTCCTGATCGATGTGCTCGCTCTTCTCCAACACTGCATCCACCCAGCGCGATACGGTCGTGCCGGATTTTTCCATCATCTCCTGCGAGACGTACTGCTTTTTCACCCACTCGTAGTCGACGCCCCAGACTGCACACCAGTGCTTCCACGAACCGGCGGCAAGCCCGTAATAACCGGGCAGCGAATCCGGGTTCGGACCAACGTCGGTTGCCCCCTGCACGTTGTCATGGCCACGGAAGATGTTGGCACCGCCGCCGGATACACCGATGTTGCCGAGCGCCAGCTGCACAATGCAGGACGCGCGCACCATCGCGTTGCCGATAGAGTGTTGTGTCTGGCCCATGCACCACACCAGCGTCGACGGACGGTTCTTCGCCATCGTCTCTGCGGCCTTGTACATTTCCGCTTCCGGCACGCCACAGGCTTCTTCCACCTTCTCCGGCGTCCATGTCATAACTTCTTCACGGACCTTATCCATGCCGTAGACGCGGTCGTTGATGTATTTTTTGTCTTCCCAGCCGTTCTTGAAGATGTGATACAGCATGCCCCACAAAAACGGAATATCTGAGCCGGAGCGGATGCGGATGTACTGATCTGCCTTTGCCGCCGTGCGCGTGAAGCGTGGATCGACCACGATCATCTTCGTGCCGTTTTCCTTCGCATGCAGCATGTGCAACATCGATACCGGGTGCGCCTCGGCTGCGTTCGAGCCGATGTACAACGCAGCCTTCGAATTCTGCATGTCGTTGTAGCTGTTGGTCATGGCGCCATAGCCCCAGGTATTCGCCACGCCGGCCACCGTCGTCGAATGGCAGATGCGTGCCTGATGATCGGTATTGTTGGTGCCGAAGAAGGAAACGAACTTGCGCAGCAGCGCCGACTGCTCGTTGTTGTGCTTGGAAGAGCCGACAAAGAAAACCGAATCCGGGCCACTGGCCTTCTTGATGCTCAGCATGCGCGCGGAAATTTCGTTCAGC
Source organism: Oxalicibacterium sp. (assembly GCA_036519215.1). GTDB lineage: Bacteria > Pseudomonadota > Gammaproteobacteria > Burkholderiales > Burkholderiaceae_D > Oxalicibacterium. The sequence goes on along the minus strand of DATDLO010000177.1, from coordinate 513 downwards.
GCTTCATCCCAGCTAATGCGCTGGTATTTGCCATTGACCAGCTTCATCGGATATTTCAACCGGTACTCTCCGTGACCATGCTCGCGCAGCGCAGCGCCTTTGGCACAATGCGCACCGAGGTTGATCGGAGAATCGAATACCGGCTCCTGGCGCACCCAGACGCCGTTCTCGACAATTGCATCGGAAGCGCATCCGACCGAGCAGTGCGTACAGACTGTGCGGCGCACTTCCACCTTGCGGCCATCGGCGCCGGCTGCCTTGCCGTCGGCCGCCTTGGCCTTCTGGATCAATCCTACCTGCGCAGCCGCAATACCGGCGCCGATGCCGATCCCGGACCGCTTGAGAAATCCGCGCCGATCCATCGTCGGCAAGGCACGTGCGAGACTGCCCGCAAGACTGGAAGAAAGCCCGGAAGAAACACGTGCGGACGTATTGCCGCCGGCAGCGTTGCTTTTGCGAGTCAACAGCATGGCGTCACCTCGAAGTCAGATTGTGGTGGTGCGATAGTATTTT
>DATDLO010000176.1:0-2606 GCA_036519215.1 Oxalicibacterium sp. | reverse complement strand
TGGAAGGCCGCGATCCGCGTCCGCCGAAAGCCGGTCAGCCGACCAAGAACACGACGCCGGACAATCCGTCCGATGGCGTGGAGCCGGCTACTGCACCGGCCTGATGCAGGACGGTTTGCCGTGGCATTGCTGAACGGCATCTGAAATATGGGGTGAGGAGCAATCCTCGCCCCTTTTGTTTGTATCGGCCGTTTCCTGTCCGACTCGTTTTACTGTTCTCGTTACTGCTCCGAATGCGTTTTTCTCATCTGCAATGCGGTCGATACCGCTTTCCTGTCGATGCCGCGGCCAGGCCGCTGGTCATGGGCATATTGAACGTCACGCCCGATTCGTTTTCCGATGGCGGCCGCTATGCAACGCTGGACGCTTCGCTGTCACATGCGGAAGAGATGATTGCGGCTGGCGTCGACATCATCGATATCGGTGGCGAGTCCAGCCGGCCGGGTGCCGCGCCCGTATCGTTGCAACAGGAACTGGATCGTGTGATGCCGCTGATTTTCGCCTTGCGCGATTGCGGGAAAGCCCTGTCCATCGATACCTACAAGCCGGAAGTGATGCGGGAGGCTATTGCGGCCGGTGCCGACATGATCAACGACATTAATGGATTCCGCGCCGAAGGCGCGTTGCAGGCTGTGCAGCAGGCCGATTGCGCATTGTGCGTGATGCACATGCAGGGCGAGCCGCAGACCATGCAGGCGCACCCGGAATATGCAGATGTCGTTGCCGAAGTACGGGAATTTTTGTCCGCTCGAACGAGTCAGATGCAGCAAGCCGGTATTGCGCCGCAGCGGCTATGCATCGATCCGGGTTTCGGTTTCGGCAAGACGGTTGAACACAATGCAAAGCTGCTGAAGAATATCGATGTTTTGCAGAATGGACTAGGTTTTCCGGTGCTGGCCGGGTTGTCGCGTAAATCGACGATCGGCGCATTGACTGGCAGGCCGGTCGAACAGCGGATGGCCGGCAGCCTGGCTGGCGCGCTGGCAGCAGTCATGCATGGGGCGCGTATCGTACGTGTGCACGATGTGGCTGAAACTGTGGATGCATTGAAGGTATGGCAGGCTTTGGCCTGATGAATAAAACGAGAAGAAGAGAACGGCAATGACACGTAAATATTTCGGCACCGATGGCGTACGCGGACGCGTGGGGACCGCACCAATTACTCCCGACTTCGTGATGCGCCTTGGCTACGCGGCAGGCAGCGTGCTGGCAAAGGCAGAATCCGCCGGCAGCCGGCCGGTTGTACTGATTGGCAAGGACACGCGTATTTCGGGCTATATGCTGGAAGCGGCGCTGGAGGCAGGATTCGCCGCTGCGGGCGTGGACGTGATGCTGGCCGGGCCGATGCCGACTCCCGCCATCGCCTATCTGACGCGAGCGTTGCGGCTGGCGGCTGGCGTGGTGATCTCCGCTTCGCACAATCCTTACGAAGACAACGGCATCAAGTTTTTCTCGGCATCGGGAAACAAACTGCCGGACGCGGTCGAACTGGAAATCGAGGCGGCGCTCGATACGCCCATGCAATGCGTCGAATCGGAAAAATTCGGCAGGGCCAAGCGCCTGGACGATGCGCGTGGCCGCTACATCGAATTTTGCAAAAGCACTTTCCCGAACGAGCTCGATCTGCGCGGCCTGAAGATGGTGGTCGATTGCGCGCATGGCGCGGCTTACCATATTGCACCGGATGTGTTCCATGAACTGGGAGCGGAGGTCATTGCCATTGGCAATCAGCCAAATGGCTTCAACATCAACGACAAGGTCGGTGCGACCGCACCTGCGGCACTGGCTGAAGCCGTACGCGCACATCGCGCCGATCTCGGCATTGCGCTTGATGGCGATGCGGATCGCCTGCTGGTTGTCGATGCCGACGGCCGCATCTATAACGGCGATGAACTGCTCTACATCATGGTGCGGGATCGCATGAATGTGCACGCAGTGGAAGGCGCGGTCGGCACGCTGATGACCAATATGGCTCTGGAGGTCGCTTTCAGGGAAATGGGGGTCGATTTCGTGCGCGCCAATGTCGGCGATCGCTATGTGCTGGAAGCCCTGCAGGAACGTGGCTGGCTGCTGGGCGGCGAGGGCTCGGGGCATATGCTTTGCCTGGACAAACATACGACCGGCGATGGCATTATTTCCGCGCTGCAGATATTGTCTGCATTGAAGCGCAGCGGCAAGAGCCTGGCCCAGCTGACTTCGGATATCACGATGTTCCCGCAGACGCTGGTGAATGTGCGTGTCGTCCCCGGATTTGACTGGAAAAAGAACCGAGCCTTGCTTGCCGAGAAGGATGCGGTAGAACGGGAACTGGGCCAGGCAGGGCGCGTACTGATCCGCGCTTCGGGAACGGAACCGTTGATTCGTGTGATGGTGGAAGCGCGCGATGCGCAAGTCGCGGAAAAAATGGCAAAACGCATTGCTTCCACGCTGGAGCCTGCCGCGGCCTGAAATCAAAAAGATTGACTTGTGCGTTGCTGCAAGCGCCAAAGTGGGTTAGAATTACATTCTTATTCGGAGTGTAGCGCAGCCCGGTAGCGCATCTGCTTTGGGAGCAGAGGGTCCTAGGTTCGAATCCTAGTACTCCGACCAGATTTTTAGTTTTAGAT
>DATDLO010000175.1:0-7778 GCA_036519215.1 Oxalicibacterium sp. | reverse complement strand
GCTCGACTGCCTGGCGAGCCGGCTCGGCAAATCGGTGTAACCGATGATCGTCACGCCGTGTTTGACGACCGCTTCGTTGGGCTCGGTCAGCTCGCAGTTTCCACCCTGCTCGGCCGCCATATCGACGATCACGCTGCCGGGTTTCATGGACTGAACCATGTCGGCGGTGATCAGTTTCGGCGCCGGTTTGCCCGGGATCAGCGCGGTGGTGATGATGATGTCGCATTCCTTGGCCTGCTGGGCGTACATCTCGCGCTGCGCAGCCTGGAAACCTTCGGACATGACCTTGGCATAGCCGCCGCCGCCCGAACCTTCTTCGTCATAATCGACCTTCACGAATTCGCCACCCAGCGACACGACCTGATCGGCCACTTCGGCACGCGTATCGTTGGCGCGCACGATGGCGCCTAGGTTGGCGGCCGTACCGATTGCAGCCAGACCGGCCACACCAGCACCTGCGATAAAGACCTTGGCAGGAGGAACCTTGCCCGCAGCCGTAATCTGGCCGTTGAAGAAACGACCGAAGGCATTGGCAGCCTCGATGACGGCGCGATAGCCGCTGACACCGGCGGTAGAAGTCAATGCATCCATCTTCTGCGCGCGGGACAGTGTGCGCGGCAGCGAGTCCATCGCCAAAACGGTGACACGCTTGGCGGCAAGCTGCTGCATCAATTCAGGATTCTGTGCCGGCCAGATGAAGCCGATCAGGGTGCTGCCTTCGCGGATCAGGCCGACTTCTTCGGTGCTGGGAGCACGCACCTTGAATACGATATCGGAAGCGGCCCACAAGTTGGCGGCACCTTGCACGATCTGCGCACCGGCGGCGCGGTAGGTATCGTCGCTGAAGTTCGCTTCGTCGCCGGCGCCGGCTTCGACGTTGACGGAAAAGCCCAGTTTGATCAGCTTTTCTACGACTTCAGGGACAGTCGCCACCCGTTTTTCGCCTGGGAATATTTCCCGCGGCACTCCGATAACTAAAGACATGACTTCTCTCTTAAGTTGTTTAAATTCTTTGGTCGATCACGCGACTGCGCACGAAACAAAAACCCGGTTCTAGCGGCACAAAAGGCGCAACCGGGTTTTCTGTACGGCGGTTTGTTATTGTTGCTCTTGCTGCTTCAGTCCCGTGATGCGGTTGTTCTCGTCGACGAAGACAATCTTCGGAACGTATGTCTCGATTTCTTCATCGCTCATCGGCCCGTAGGTGCAGATGATGAGCAGGTCGCCCAGATGCGCGCGGCGCGCGGCGGCGCCGTTCAGCGAGATTTCGCCGCTGCCACGCTTGCCCTTGATGGCATAGGTGGAGAAGCGCTCGCCGTTGTTGATGTTGTACAGCTCGATCTTTTCGTTGACCTTGATGTCGGCCGCTTCCAGCAGATCCTCATCGATCCCGCACGAACCTTCGTAGTGCAAGTCGGCCTGCGTCACCGCGACGCGATGAATCTTGGCCCTGAGCATGATGCGCTGCATGTTTTTTCCGTTTACTTAAAACTGCCTCGACGCCAAACCGGCGAAGGCATATCAATCATGTTTTCCCGAGCCGGCATTTCCATGAATTGCCGGCCAATCCCGCAGCGCATGCGTTGCCTACATATACACGCGGCGAGGAAAATTCGATCCCGATATCGGACAGGTGCCCGTTGCCTGATTGTCTAGCTCCGATCCCGTCGGCGCTGTCGGGCCGTGAAGAAAGCCAAACAGCAAGGATAAGGCCAAATGCCCATCAAGCAAAGTTCGCGATTCTGCCGTTTTTTTTTCTAATCACCAACTACCTGCCTCAACTTTTTGCGAAAAATTTCCCCACATTGTCATTTTGACATATCAAACCCACCATATTATTGCCTTTGTACACGTTTTCGCCGTTCCGGCGACAAGGCAGGAAGACGGACGACACGGTAGAATGTCGCCTCTTTCGAAGGAGCATCATGACCGACGTGTGGAAACCATCCGTGACCGTAGCCGCGATCATCGAACGCGAAGGCCGATTTTTGCTGGTCGAAGAAGAAACCAGCGAAGGCATCCGCTTCAATCAGCCGGCCGGCCACCTCGATCCGGGCGAATCGCTGGAACAGGCCGTTGTACGCGAAACGCTGGAGGAAACCGCACACGATTTCACGCCGACCGCGCTGGTCGGCATGTACATGTCGCGTTACGTTTCGCAACGCACCGGTCATGACGTCACCTATCTGAGCTTCACCTTCTGCGGCGAACCGGGCCGTCAGCACGATCGCCCGCTCGATACCGGCATCCTGCGCGCCGTCTGGATGGACTACGACGAACTGGTCGCCTGCCGCGATCGCCATCGCAGCCCGTCGGTGCTGCAGCGCGTGGACGATTACCTGGCAGGCAAACGCCTGCCGCTGTCGTTCATCTCCACGCATTCGTCCGTCTACGAGGTTGCCAATGGCTAAAAAGCGTGTCGTCATCGGCATGTCCGGCGGCGTCGACTCGTCGGTTTCGGCATGGCTGCTGAAGGAACAAGGCTACGAAGTCATCGGCCTGTTCATGAAGAACTGGGAGGACGACGACGATTCCGAATACTGCTCGACGCGCCAGGACTGGATCGATGCGGCCAGCGTGGCCGACGTCGTCGGCGTCGACATCGAAGCCGTCAACTTCGCTTCCGAATACAAGGACCGCGTGTTCGCCGAATTCCTGCGCGAATACGAAGCCGGCCGCACACCGAATCCTGACGTGCTGTGCAATGCCGAAATCAAGTTCAAGGCCTTCCTCGATCATGCGATGCTGCTGGGCGCCGACATGATCGCGACCGGCCATTACGCGCGCGTGCGCGAAGTGACGTCCGGCCCGGATATCGGCAGGTTCGAATTGCTGAAGGCTGTCGATGCCAGTAAGGATCAAAGTTATTTCCTGCACCGGCTGAATCAGGCGCAACTGTCGAAGACGCTGTTTCCGCTCGGTGAAATCAAAAAGACCGAAGTGCGCCGCATCGCCGAACAACTGCAGCTGCCGAACGCAAAGAAGAAAGACTCGACCGGCATCTGCTTCATCGGCGAACGCCCGTTCCGCGATTTTCTGAATCGCTATCTGTCGTACAAACCCGGCCCGATGAAAACACCGGAAGGCCAGATCGTCGGCGAACACGTCGGCCTCAGTTTCTACACGCTGGGTCAACGCAAGGGTATCGGCATCGGCGGCATGAAAACGCACAAGAATGCCGACGGCAATAGCGAGCCGTGGTACGTCGCCCGCAAGGATGTCGAGAACAACACGCTGTATATCGTGCAGGGCCACGATCATCCATGGCTGCTGTCGTCGGTACTGACTGCCGGCCAGATGAGCTGGATCGCGGGTGAACCGCCACGCGAAGAACACGTGTCGGCAAAGACGCGTTATCGCCAGGCCGACGTCGATTGCACGCAACAAATGCACAGCAATGATTTTTCGCTGACCTTCACTGCGCCGCAATGGGCCGTCACGCCAGGGCAGTCGGCCGTGCTGTATCAGGGCGATGTCTGCCTCGGCGGCGGCATCATCAACACAGCCGCGGCTTAAACAGCGGCATCGCAAACGGAGCGAGAGCGCCGCGCTCTGCTCTCCTGAAAACACTTCCCCCTCGTTGTACACTGTGCCGCTGCTCGGTGCAGTCGGCACGAGCACGCTTCGGAGAGAATATGCGCAACTTCCCCCTACGCTACCTGGGCCTGGCGGCAGCGGCCTTCGCTTTCGCCATCTCGTTGCTGACCGTGACATGGCTGCACGCGGGCTGGTGGCTGTTGATCCTGTCGGGCATCCTGATTGCGGTCGGCATCGTCGACATGCGCCAAAAGGAACATGCGCTGCTGCGCAACTATCCGATCCTCGCGCACTTCCGTTATCTGCTGGAATCGATACGTCCCGAAATCCGCCAGTATTTTCTGGAAGAAGATGCGGCCGCCACGCCGTTCTCGCGCAACCAGCGCTCGCTCGTCTATCAACGTTCCAAGCAGGTCATCGACAAGCGTCCGTTCGGCACGCAGATGGATGTCTATCAAAGCAATTACGAATGGATCAACCATTCGATCGCACCGGCCAAGGTCGGCACGCACGATTTCCGCATCACCATCGGTGAAGATTGCACACAGCCGTATTCAGCCAGCGTCTTCAATATCTCCGGCATGAGCTTCGGCGCACTGTCTGGCAATGCAATCCGCGCGCTCAATCGCGGCGCACAGCTCGGCGGCTTCATGCACGACACCGGCGAAGGCAGCATCAGCCGCCATCATCGCCCGCAGGACGATAACGAACCGGGCGGCGATCTGGTCTGGCAGATCGCCTCCGGCTACTTCGGCTGCCGCAACGACGACGGCACGTTCTCGCCGGAGAAATTCGCTGCGCAAGCCACGCTGCCGCAGGTGAAGATGATCGAAATCAAACTGTCGCAGGGCGCTAAGCCCGGACACGGCGGCGTGCTACCGGGCGCCAAGGTTTCGGCGGAAATCGCCCATGCGCGCGACATTGTGGAAGGCATCGATTGCATCTCGCCGTCGTCGCATTCAGCCTTCGATTCGCCGATCGGCCTGCTGCATTTCGTCGAACAGCTGCGCACACTGTCCGGCGGCAAGCCGACCGGCTTCAAGCTGGCGGTCGGCCATCCGTGGGAATTCTTCGGCATCGCAAAAGCCATGCTGCAAACCGGCATCACACCGGACTTCATCGTCGTCGACGGCGGCGAAGGCGGCACCGGCGCCGCACCGGTCGAATTCACCGACCACGTCGGCGCGCCGCTGCAGGAAGCGTTGCTGCTGGTGCACAACACGCTGGTCGGCGCGAACCTGCGCGACAAGATCAGGATCGGCGCATCCGGCAAGATCGTTTCGGCTTTCGATATCGTGCGCACGCTGGCACTCGGCGCCGACTGGTGCAATTCCGCACGCGGTTTCATGTTCGCGCTCGGCTGCATCCAGTCACAGAGCTGCCATACCGACCGCTGCCCGACCGGCATCGCGACGCAGGATGCCTTACGCCAGCGCGCGCTGATCGTGCCCGACAAGGCCGAGCGCGTCGCCGCCTTCCACCGCAATACACTGAAGGCGCTGGCAGAACTGATCGCCGCCGCCGGCCTGACGCATCCGTCGCAACTGAAGCCGCATCATCTGGTGCGGCGCGTATCGACCAGCCAGATCAAGCTCGCTTCCGCGCTGCTGCCCTATCTGGAAGCCGGCCGCTTGCTGGGCGAAGCCGATGCGGAGCGTCCGCTGCCGGAAGTCTTCGCCCGCTACTGGCCGATTGCCCAGGCCGATTCCTTCCAGCCTGCCGCACTGGCTTCGTAACATCCTCCCGCCCTATCGACCTTCCGGCGCTTTCATATAGTAGAAGCGCCGGAAGGCATGCCCGTTCATTGCTTTCCGGACAATTTCCCCTCCCTGCGACACCCCGCAGAAAAAGCTTGCAATCCTCGAATAGATCACTGATAATCTAAACAAGAATTGTTCTCATTCACAGCAAAGGTTCGTCATGACGATCTCGACACCACGCAATGCACAGGAAAATACGCCCTCTGCCGCACGTCCGGATGTTGTGGCTGGACAGGCGGTACCGAGAATCAACAGCCGGGACTTGTTCCGGCAAATGCGAGAAGTGGAAATCGCACATGAAGGGCGGATTTACCGCCTGCGATTGACGCAGTTGAATAAATTGATTTTGACGGCATAACCGAATCAGCGATTCCGAACGAAGCCAGCCCGCGGACAGCAACCGACGTTGCGCCAGCCAGCCGAACCACCTTCAAAGGAGAGTTTGATGGCAATCGATAAAGCGGACCAGGCCCTGCAGGAACCGAACCGGATGCCGGTACAACCGGAGTTGCTGGTTTCCGCCGTGCTGCATTTGATGTCGCATTACACGACGAACAATCAGGAATCCAGTGCCTGCCTCAAGCTGGCTTCGGTCATCGAACGGCACTTGAAGGCACTGGCCGATTTGCCGGATCTGGCGCCTGTGTTGCGGGCTACCTGCCAGCAGTTGTCGGAACAATGGGCAACCGTCGTCGAACGCACGATGCCGCAGCCGGAAAAATTGCGGCGCCTGACGCGTCTGGTAACTGGCGGACGCACCGTCAATTGATAAAGAATCCCGGCGCAAACCGGGATGCATGCAGGAAATGTTTTTAGGCGTTTTTTGATAGTCAACTTTCAGGAAAATCGCAGAGGCATCGATGATTGTTTGCGTTTGCAATAATGTGTCGGAACGAAAAATCCGCCAGGCGGTCGATAGCGGTATCACGCGCATGTCCGAACTTCGCGATGAACTTGAAGTCGGCACCTGCTGCGGCAAATGCCATTCCTGCGCCAAGCGCGTGCTGCGCGAATGCTTGGCCGATGCCAAACCCGCGTCTGTCGCAGTCCAACAACCTGTCCTGTTCCAGCTAGGTGCCCTTGCTGCATAATCAAGCAGTTGGCAAGTTTCTATGAGTGCAATACCCATGCCGTCAACGGCGCCGCTTTCTTCTCCCTTCCTGAGCCAGCAGTTGAGACGCTTCCTCCCGTTGATCATCATCATCGGGTTGCATATCGCCGTGTTTTACGCACTGCGCAGCGGCCTCGTGCATCAGGTCGCACAGATGATGCCGCGTGAAATCACCGCATCCCTCATCACGCTGCAACCGCCCGCACCGGAACCCAAGCCGCAACCGAAACCGAAGACCGTTCCGGTCGTGAAAAAACCGGTAGCAAAACCGAAACCGCGTCCTATCATTACGGATAAGCCCGCGCCGCAGGCGATCACCGAGGAAGCGCCGCCGCCGGAGCCGCCGTCGAAAGAACCGCCGTCCGATGCGCCGCCGACCGCCGCGCCGTCTGCACCACCGGCACCGGCCATGCCGAAACTGATTTCAGGCGTGTCGTACATCAATCCGCCGCGCCCGGTCTATCCGCCGCTTGATGCCCGCATGGGCAACGAAGGCACCGTGACCTTGCGCGTACTGATCAATGAACAAGGCCGCGCCGAGCGCGTGGAAGTGCAGAAATCGTCCGGCTCGCTGCGGATGGACGATGCCGCCCGCCAGGCCGTGATGCGTGCGCTGTTCAAGCCTTACCTGGAGGATGGCAGACCGGCTCCGGCCTATGCCATCGTACCGATCAATTTCACGTTGAATAGATAAAGAAGGAAACATCATGGAAGTCAGTCCGTACGGTTTGGAAAGTCTGTGGGCGCAAGGCGACCTCGTCACCAAAGGCGTGGCCGTCCTGCTGATCGCAATGTCGATCGCGTCGTGGTATGTCATCGTGACCAAGGCGCTGCAGTTGTTCCAGTACCGCAAATCCGCACGTGCCGCCGGTCACGAATTCTGGGATGCCACCAGCCTGCAGGCCGGCATGGCTACACTGGGCACCGGCAATCCGTTTGCCGATATCGCCAAGGCCGGCGTTACCGCGATGGATCACCATGTCGCGCACAAGGGCCATCTGCATGACGAACTGTCGGTCAGCGACTGGATCACGCTGTCGCTGCGCCAGGCTATCGACGAAACTCAGGCGCGCCTGCAAACCGGCATGGCCGTGCTGGCATCGGTCGGTTCCACCGCACCGTTCGTCGGCCTGTTCGGTACCGTCTGGGGCATCTATCATGCACTGGTCGCAATCGGCACGTCCGGCCAGGCCAGCATCGACAAGGTCGCCGGCCCGGTCGGTGAAGCACTGATCATGACCGCACTCGGCCTCGCCGTCGCGATTCCTGCAACCTTCGGCTACAACGCGCTGGTGCGCGGTAACAAGGCCGTCATCGCGAAGATGAACAAGTTCGGCTTCGATCTGCACGCACTGTTCGTCACAGGTTCC
>DATDLO010000174.1:0-4578 GCA_036519215.1 Oxalicibacterium sp. | reverse complement strand
GAATTGGCAAATGCATTCTGCAGCACGCTCATCATCACCAGACCGGGAACGAGAAAGGCCGTGTACTTGACGCCTGCATACACTTCCACATGATCTTCCAGCACGTGGCCGAAAACCAGCAGGTACAGCACGGCAGTCAGGATCGGTGCGCCGACGGTCTGCATCGCCACTTTCCAGAAGCGCAGCATTTCCTTGTAGAACAATGTCTGGAAGCCGGTCATTTCTCGCCCTCCATAATCTGGATGAAGACGTCTTCCAGATCGGCCTGCTGCAATTGCATGTCTTCGATGACGGCACCGCTTTGGCGCAGCTTCGCCAGAATCGGTTCGACATCCGTGTATTCGTTGACGCGCAGTGTGTACTTGTCGCCGCCGATCAATTCTTCCGGATGCGACACCAGCGGCCTCAGTTCATCCGGCAACGTGCCCGATGCCAGCTTGACGATTAATTGCGAGCCGGAGATGCGGCGAAGCAGCGCTGCCGTTTCATCCAGTGCGACGACGCGTCCGCCCTTCAGCATCGCGACGCGATTGCACAGCGCCTGCGCTTCTTCCAGATAGTGCGTGGTCAGCACGATCGTGTGGCCTTCGCGATTGAGGCGCGAAATGAATTTCCACAAGGTCTGACGCAGCTCGACATCGACGCCGGCAGTCGGCTCGTCCAGCACGATGACCGGCGGCTTGTGCACCAGCGCCTGCGCGACCAGCACGCGGCGTTTCATGCCGCCGGACAGCGCACGCATGTTCGCATCGGCCTTGTTCGTCAGGTCGAGGTTGTGCATCACTTCGTCGATCCACGCGTCGTTGTTCTTCAGGCCGAAATAGCCGGACTGGAGGCGCAACGTTTCGCGCACCGTGAAGAAGGGATCGAATACCAGTTCCTGCGGCACGACGCCAAGCCGCATGCGTGCCTGGCGATAGTCGGTAACGACATCGTGGCCATGCACCTGCACGCTGCCGGAATCGGCGCGATTCAGGCCGGCGATGATGGAAATCAGCGTCGTCTTGCCGGCACCGTTCGGACCGAGCAGGCCGTAGAACTCGCCCTCCTCGATGGCGAGCGACACGCCGTCCAGCGCCTTCAGCGCACGGTAGCTTTTTTCAACGTTATTGATCTGTATGGCAGCCATGACGGCAATGGAACTTTATGCAAGGGCAAAATGCCGGTGGAACAGCGAAACCCTTGATTATATTGGATTTCCCCACCGTCCTTCAGAACGGGGAGACGAAGCGCCCGACAGGGATCGGATCAATGATGGTGCGGAGAGCCGTGATGTCGCTCGAGGCCGAGCAGTTCGGCCACGTCATACAGCGTGATCAGGCTGCGGAAGTTTTCCGGCAGATTGTGAAATGCCAGTTGCAGACCCTGCGCCCTGGCAGCGCGTTGCCAGGCCAGTGCAACGGAAACGGCAGAAGAATCGACTGCCGTCACACCGGAAAAATCGATGTCCTTCTGACCGCCGGCAATGGCCTGCAGGCCCGCCTGCATTGCAGGCCTGGCGGTATCGAAGGTCAGCGATGGCCCCGGCTGATACATGTTGTCGTTCTTTCTAACGTGTCAAACGCGCATTATTGCGCGGCAGGTACGGGGGCCTTGCCGCTCTTGGCCATGTTGCCGGCCAGCTTCTGATTACGATCGGACAGCGTCTTGATCAGGCCGTCGATACCGCTCTTGCCGATTTCGGATGCAAAGCTGCCTTTGTAGCTCTGGATCAGCCATGCACCGAGAATGTTCACATCATAGATTTTCCAGCCGGTCGGCGTCTTTTCCAGACGATAGCTGAGCTGGATCGGCTCGGCGCTCTTCTGCAAGACTTGCGTATTGACGATCACTTCGGTGTCGGCCGGATCGGCGCGCAGCGGCTTGTATTCCAGTTGCTGGTCGCGAATCTGCGAAATCGCTCCCGAATACGTATACATCAACAGATCGCGGAATTCGCTGGTCAGTTTCGCCTGCTGTTCCGGCGTCGCACTGCGCCAGTAACGGCCGGTCGCCAGAGCAGTCATGCGCTGGAAATCGACGTGCGGCAGGATCTTCTCGTTGACGACCTGCTGGATGCGTTGCGCGTTGCCACTTTGGATTTGCTTGTCGGACTTGGCTGTCGTCATGACCTCCTCGCTGATACGCTTGACCAGCACATCCGGCGCTTCCTGCGCAAAGGCCTGGCCGCCAAATGACAGGAGGGCAAAAGTGAGCAACAGGTTTTTCAACGAATTCATGATTCTCCGATCCATGGATGATTGCGTATGTTCGGGGGCGCGACGTTCGCGCTTTCAACAGATGCGGCAGGCATCGCGATTTTCAAGCAATGCCGGCAACGATTTCAGGTCACCCTTTCCAGCGATTCGACCGCGACAGGCTTTCCTGGTTCAACGCGCCGCGCTGCGGCGCATCGATCCTCAAAACATCAGGGTTGAACTGCGGCGTCGCTGGCCGGCTTCGTATCCTGCTCCAGCGCGCCATCGCGCACCAGGCTCTCGCGGCGCTGCAAGTAGGCATCACGCACGAAGGTGTAGCGATCCAGCGCCACATCTTCCAGCAGATTGGTCGCCTTGAGCGCCTGCGCACGCTGGTTGACCGCACGCACGACATAGCCGGTGTTGCGCACGCTGACCGGATCCACATAGACCCACGGATCGCCGTAGATGTCGGCCGGCAGGGCTGCCGTGTCACGCAGCGTCGATGGGCCGAGCAGCGGCAGCACCACGTACGGACCGGAAGCCACGCCCCACTTGCCCAGGGTCTGGCCGAAATCTTCCTTGTGTTTCTGGATGCCGGCTTCCGACGCGATATCCAGCACGCCGCCGAAACCGAAAGTCGTGTTGACGGCTACACGCATGAAATCGTTCAGGCCATTCTCGACTTTCCCTTGCAGGAAATTGTTGATCATCGTCCAGACATCGCCGATGTTGCCGAAGAAGTTGCTGACGCCGGTCTGCACGAACGACGGCGTCACATCTTGATACGCAGTGGCTACGGGCTTCAGCACGGCGCGGTCGACGCCGTCATTGAACGAAAACATCGCGCGGTTGTAGCCTTCGAGCGGATCGTTATTGCCTTCGCCGTCAGCCTGCGGATTCGTGCTGGCGCAACCGCCGAGCAGCAACGCGGATGCAAACAAGATGGTTTTTGCTACATTTTTCATTTTTGGTCTTCCTTCCCTTCGGTCGCCTTGCTGAAGAGGAACTGACTGATCAGGTTCTCCAGCACCAACGCCGATTGTGTCATGGCAATTCTGTCGCCTGCGGCAAGATTTTCTATATCGCCACCGGCTTCAAGCCCGATATATTGCTCCCCCAAAAGTCCCGACGTCAGGATCTTCGCCGACGTATCCTTCGGGAATTTGTATTGGTCTTCGATATCCAGCATCACCGTCGCCTGGAACGTCTTGTCGTCGAACGAGATACTGCCTACGCGTCCGACCACCACGCCGGCACTCTTCACCGGCGCACGCGGCTTCAGGCCGCCGATGTTGTCGAAACGCGTAACGACCGGATAAGTCTGCGCAAACGACAGCGAACTCATGTTGCCCGCCTTCAGCGCCAGAAACAGCAGCGCCGCCGCACCCAGCAACACAAACAGGCCAACCCACAAGTCTAATGATTTTCGTTGCATAAACAGATACCTCAAATATGGGGGAAGCATCGCATTCGACAGGTGGCACCCCGATCGCAGAACGCCTTCGAGGGGCGCACATTTTAATCGAAAAGCCCGTCCGTCGTTTTCGACTTTCTTCCGCTTCTTTCTTTCGCTGCTTTCTTCTGTATTAATTGCTGAACATCAATGCCGTCAGCAAGAAATCCAGCCCCAGCACCGCCAGCGATGCGATCACGACCGTGCGCGTCGTTGCGCGCGCCACGCCTTCCGGCGTCGGCTGCGCCTCGTACCCCTGGTACAGCGCGACGAAGGTAACGGCGAAACCGAACACGATGCTCTTGATGACGCCATTGGCGATGTCGTTCCACAGATCGACGCCCGCCTGCATCTGCGACCAGAATGCCCCTTCGTCAACACCGATCAACTGCACGCCGACAATATAACCACCCAGCACACCGACCGCGCTGAAGATCGCCGCCAGGATCGGCATCGCAATCACACCAGCCCAGAAACGCGGCGCCAACACGCGCTGCAACGGATTGACGGCCATCATTTCCATTGCCGACAATTGTTCACCCGCCTTCATTAAGCCGATTTCCGCTGTCAGCGATGTACCGGCACGGCCGGCAAACAGCAAGGCCGTCACGACCGGCCCCAGTTCACGCGTCAGCGACAACGCCACCAGCAAACCTAGCGCCTGCTCGGAGCCGTACTTGTTCAATGTGTAATAGCCTTGCAGGCCCAGCACAAAACCGACGAACAGGCCGGACACCGCAATCAGCACCAGCGAATAGTTGCCGATGAAATGTATCTGGCTGGTCACCAGTCGCGGCCTACGCAGCAAACTGCCCGACGCACCAATGACGCCGAAGAAGGTGCGCGTGCCGAAACCGACGCTTTCGACCGTTTCGCGTACGGTACGGCCGATCAATGACAGGAAGGCTGCAATCATCGCGCCTCCAGCCCGAAGTCTTCCGCGAG
>DATDLO010000173.1:0-2051 GCA_036519215.1 Oxalicibacterium sp. | reverse complement strand
CGAAATCAACGACACGACCGCCACCGCCGCGCGCCTGACCAGTCCGGACAAGAACAATGAAATGGTATGGGCCACCACGCTGTATACCGATCACCAGCGCATCGAAGGCAGCGACTATTCGAATCACCGTGAAGCAGTGATCGGTTCCTTCACCTACACGCGGCGACGCCTGAACAACCCGATCTCGCCGTCACGCGGCTACGTCGCATCGATAGATCTTGGTGCCGGCCCGACCGGCGACGGCAAGACGCTGGCACGCGTGGTCGGCCGCGCGACTTATCTGTCGCCGTATTACAAGCGCTGGCAGGCGGTGCTGCGCGGCGAGGTCGGCCAGGTATCCGGCGCCGGCCGCGAATCGGTGCCTGCCGATCTGCTGTTCCGCACCGGCGGTGACCAGACCGTGCGCGGCTACAGCTACAACACACTGGGCGTCGAACAGGATGGCGCCATCGTCGGCGGCACCAACAGCGCCGTCTTCAGCGCCGAACTCGTCTATCGCATCACGCCGCAATGGGGCGCAGCCGTGTTCCACGATGCCGGCAATGCCGCCGACTCATGGAAGAATTTCCACTTCGCGCATGGCAGTGGCGTCGGTGCACGCTGGCGCAGTCCGATCGGCCCGGTCAATCTCGACCTCGCCTACGGACACGATACGCACGAAGTGCGACTTCACTTCTCGGTCGGCTATGGTTTCTGACGATAACAAACAGACTGACCAGCCATCGGCACCACACGTACATACACGTGTGCAGACACGCGGCAGGCACCGCTGGCCGCGCATGCTGGCCGTAGCGTTGTCATTGCTGCTACTGATTCTGTTAGCCGGCATCGGCTGGATCACGCACAGCGAACGCGGCACGCGCGCCTCGCTCGAACTGGCTGCCGGCCTGTCGAACGGCATCGTCAACGCGGAAGACGTCAGCGGCAGCTGGAGCAACACGCTGCACATCGGCAAGCTGTCGCTGCATCTGGAAAACCAGCAGATCGCCGCCAACGACGTCACGCTTGACGTACGCCTGCCGAAACTGCTGACCGGCCAGTTGCATATCGCACTGCTGCGCATCGGCAGACTCGGCATCACCGGCAAGATGGCGCAGAACGACGAACCGGCGAAGCTGCCGTCCAGCATTGCGTTGCCGCTGCACCTGCGCATCGATAGCGTACAGGTACAAGGCGGCGATATCGCCTGGGGACCGCTGAACGTCGTCACGCTCGGACCGTTCGCATTCAACCTGGACTACGACGGCAAACGCTATCTGCTGAATCTCGACGAATTCAGCGCACGTTCCGCCGCCGACAAGACTGCCTTCAGCGGCAATCTCGAAGGCCGCGCCACCTTGTCGACCGCCAGCCCCTATCTGCTGGAAGCAACGCTGTCGACCAGTGGCGAAACGACGACCGACGGCAACACCATCCGCGCCGCCGGCCAGTTGCTGCTGCATGGTTCGCTGAAGGAACTGCAGGCCGCCGCCGCGCTGAAGATCGCCGATGCCTCGCTGAACGGCAATGCCATGCTGCATCCTTTCGACGAACAACTGCTCGGCAAGGCCGACGTGACGGCGCGCGCGCTCGATCTGTCCGTCATCGCCGCCGGCCTGCCGAAGACTGCGCTGAACGTCGATCTGCATGCCACCGAAAACGGCAGCGGCACACTGTCCGTCGCCAATCCTGCAGCGGGACGTTACGACGCAGGCCGCATCCCGCTGCACAGCCTGCGCGTCGAATTCGCACAGCAGGATCAAACCTTCGATTTCCGGCGCATTGCCGCCGCCCTCGGCAGCACGCAGCAACCAGCCGGCAATGCAAGCGGCAGCGGCAGACTGCGCAACGGCGCATTGACGCTGACGCTGCAGACCGATGCGCTCGACCTGCAAAAGATCGATGGACGCATGCGCACCACCAGGCTGGCCGGCAAACTCGATGTGCACCACGCCGACGGCAAACAGGATTTTGCGCTTGCGTTGAGCGAACGGTTGAAGAAGCACCGGCTGACGCTGGATGCGCACGCCACCGTCGCCGACAATACGATAGACATCGACAAGATGGCCTTG
>DATDLO010000172.1:0-5375 GCA_036519215.1 Oxalicibacterium sp. | reverse complement strand
TATGAATCCAACCGGCAGATTCTGTTCGACGTCGATTTCACGATTGCCGCCGGCACCACGACGGCAGTCGTCGGTCACAGCGGCTCGGGCAAGTCCACGCTGTCACGTTTGCTGTTCCGTTTTTACGATGTGGACGACGGTGCGATCCTGATAGACGGCCAGGATGTCCGCGACGTGACGCAGGCATCGCTGCGCCAGGCAATCGGTATCGTGCCGCAGGATACGGTGCTGTTCAACGACACGATTGCATACAACATCGGGTATGGCCGGCCGGGAGCCAGCCATGATGAAATCGTCGCCGTCGCCAGGGCCGCGTATATCCACGATTTCATCGCCTCCTTGCCGAACGGCTATGCGACGATGGTCGGTGAGCGCGGTCTGAAGCTGTCGGGCGGCGAGAAGCAGCGCGTGGCAATCGCACGCACGCTGTTGAAGCGGCCGGCCATCCTGATCTTCGACGAGGCGACGTCGGCGCTGGATACGCGTGCCGAGCAGGCGATCCAGGCGCAATTGAAGGAAATCGCGCGCAGCCGGACGACGCTGCTCATTGCACATCGGCTGTCCACCGTCATCGACGCCGAGCAGATTCTGGTGCTGGATCATGGCCGCATCGTCGAGCGTGGCACGCATATGCAGCTGCTGACGGCCGACGGACTCTATGCGCAAATGTGGATGCGCCAGCAGGCCGGGCCTGCAGAACCGGATGCATCGCCTGCTACAGAAAACATTGCGCATGAAGACGCACAGGAACCATCGGCGCCACCCAGAGAGGCTGCGACTGCAGCGCGCGGATTAGAATAGGCGCATTCATCTCTTTCCCATCTACCGGAGACTGCATGCAGACGAACAGACTGATCGCCTTGTTGATTGCTGCCGTGATGGCATGGAGCGCATGGCCTGCGCAAGCCGAGGAACTGACCGGCACGTTGAAGAAAATCAAGGCGCTCGGTGCGATCACGATCGGTTATCGCGAATCGTCGATTCCATTTTCCTATCTGAACAACCGCGCGCAACCGATCGGTTATGCGATCGACCTGTGCATGAAGATCGTCGATGCGGTGAAGCTGCAGCTGGACATGCCGGATCTGGAAGTGCGCACGCAACCGGTCACTTCCAGCAATCGCATTCCATTGCTGAAGAACGGCACCATCGATCTCGAATGCGGCTCGACGACCAATTCAGTGGTGCGGCAGCAGCAGGTGGCGTTCGGCCCGACCTATTTTCTGATCAACGTGACTGCCGCCGTAAAAAAATCCTCCGGCATCGAGACGATTGCGCAGCTCGACGGCAAGACGGTGTCCACGACATCCGGCACGACATCGGTGCCATTGTTGCGCAGCTACCAGCGCGGCCGCGAGGTGCGCGTCAAGGAAATCTACGGCAAGGATCATGCAGAGGCTTTTCTGCTGATGGCGGAGGATCGCGCAGTGGCCTTTGTGATGGACGATATCCTGCTGGCAGGGCAGATTGCCAATGCGAAGAAACCAGATCTTTACAGAATTCTTCCCGAATCGCTGCGCCGGGAACCGTACAGCATGATGCTGCGCCGCGACGATCCGCAATTCAAGGCGCTGGTCGACAAGGCGGTCGGCAATGTCATGCGCTCCGGCGAGATTGTCGGCATCTACGAAAAATGGTTCACGCAGGCGATTCCGCCGCGCAACCGCAACCTGCATTTCCCGTTATCGGATGCATTGCGTGAGGCATTTCGCCATCCGAACGACAAAGGCATCTGAGCGGCACGGAATACGTCAATCGAAAGGACGGCATGGACCTGCACATCTTTCTTGAACCGATGTCGGAAGGCGATCCGAGCTGGGGCGCGATGCTGCTGTCCGGCTTTGGCTGGACGCTGGCCGTGGCCGCATTGTCGTGGATCATGGCGTTCGTTCTCGGTTCGCTGATCGGTATTGCGCGAACGACCGAGCGGTGCTGGCTCGTCATGCTGGGCGGCGCATATGTGGAAGTATTTCGCAATATTCCGCTACTGGTGCAGTTCTTCGTCTGGTTCTATGTCGTGCCCGGCATGATCCCGGTTGTGAAAACGCTGGTGATCACGCTGGACCCGATCACGCAGCAGTTCGGTACTGCGGTCATCTGTCTCGGCTGTTTTACGGCGGCGCGCATCGCGGAGCAGGTGCGTTCCGGCATTCAATCTCTGCCGCGTGGCCAGCGTAATGCCGCTTATGCGCTGGGAATGACGCCATGGCAGACCTATTGCCATGTACTGCTGCCGATGGCATATCGCATCATCATGCCGCCGCTGACATCGGAACTGATGAACCTGATCAAGAACACGGCAGTTGCCTATTCGATCGGCCTGGTCGAACTGTTCTTCCGTACGCGCGAAATGGGCGAGATGACCTTTCGCTATTTCGAGGCATTTGCCGCCGCCACGGTGTTGTACCTGCTGGCGGCATTCGCAGCCAATCGTGTGATGGTGATGATCGAGAAGCGGTTGGCGATTCCAGGCCGCGATTCGGAGCACGGCACGGGAGGGCGCCATGTCTGATTTCGATTATGCCGTCATCGCGGATAGCTGGCAGCTGCTGGCGATCGGTCTCCGTTATACGCTGCAGTTGACCGTCGTTGCCACGATAGGCGGCATCGCGTTCGGCACTTTACTGGCTGTCGCGCGCTTGTCGCGCAACAAGACCGTATCCATGCTGGCGGCCGGCTATGTCAACCTGATGCGCTCGCTGCCGCTGCTGCTGGTCATTTTCTGGTTCTACTTCATGATGCCGCTGGTGCTGCAGTCGATCACCGGTTCAGAGTGGCCGATGGCGATCGGTGCCGATCGTTCCGCCTACATCACCTTCATCCTGTTCGAGGCGGCATACTTTTGCGAGATCATGCGCGCCGGCATCCAGAGCGTGCCGAAAGGGCAGTTCGATGCAGGCCATGCGATCGGCCTGACGTCGTCGCAGACGATGCGGTTGATCGTGCTGCCGCAGGCATGGCGCAACATGCTGCCGTTGCTGCTGACGCAGACCATCATCCTGTTCCAGGACGTTTCGCTGGTGTCGCTGCTGAACGTGACCGATTTCGTCGGCGCGGCAGTCAAGATCGCACAGCGCGACAGCCGCGTGGTCGAGATGTATCTGTTCGTCGCCGCGGTGTATTTCCTGCTCAGTCTGGCACTGTCGGCGGCAGTCAAAGGCATTCATAAACGCTACGCGATCATTCGCTAACGGTTCTTCGGAAGGAAGTCTTCATGATCGAAATGGAAAACGTCAGCAAATGGTATGGCAGCTTCCAGGTGTTGACCGATTGTTCGACGCAGGTGAGCAAGGGTGACGTGGTTGTCGTCTGCGGGCCTTCCGGTTCGGGTAAGTCGACGTTGATCAAAACGGTCAACGGACTTGAACCGTTCCAGCAGGGCCGCATCGTCGTCGATGGCATTTCGGTCGGCGACCGAAAAACCGATCTGTCGAAACTGCGTGCGCGCATCGGCATGGTGTTCCAGAATTTCGAACTGTTTCCGCATCTGTCCATTCGCGACAACCTGACGCTGGGCCAGATCAAGGTACTGGGCCGCGGCAAGGACGAAGCGATGGAGCATGGGTTGAAATACCTCGATCGCGTCGGCCTGCTGGCGCACAAGGACAAGTTCCCCGGCCAGCTTTCCGGCGGCCAGCAGCAGCGCGTGGCGATTGCCCGCGCATTGTCCATGGATCCGATCGCGATGCTGTTCGACGAACCGACGTCGGCACTCGATCCCGAAATGATCAATGAAGTGCTGGATGTGATGAGCGGGTTGGCGAGCGACGGCATGACGATGATGGTGGTGACGCATGAAATGGGGTTTGCGCGCAAAGTGGCCAATCGCGTGATCTTCATGGATGGCGGCGGCATCGTCGAAGATTGCGCAAAGGATGCGTTCTTCGATCGCCCGCAATCGGAGCGCGCGCGGGATTTCCTGGCGAAGATCATTCACTAGCCTTTGTGCGGATGGGCGGAAAGACAGAAGGAGGAAGGCGAGGTCGAACGGGTAAAATAACGGTTGTTGAAGAAAGAGTTCTCCCATGACAACGCCATCCGCATCCACGACCCCTTCCAGCATCACGATCACCCGCCCGGACGACTGGCATCTGCACCTGCGCGACGGCGCGACGATCGCCTCCGTCCTGCCCGATACGGCCCGCCAGTTCGCGCGCGCCATCGTGATGCCCAACCTGAAGCCGCCGGTTACGACCACCGCGCTGGCGGTGGCCTACCGCGAGCGCATTCTGGCGGCCCTGCCGGCCGGCATGCAGTTCGAACCGCTGATGACGCTGTATCTGACCGACAACACACCACCGGAAGAAATCCGTAAAGCGAAGGAAAGCGGCATCGTGCACGGCGTCAAGCTGTATCCGGCAGGCGCGACGACGAATTCCGATGCAGGTGTGACCAGCCTGTCCAAATGCCGCAAGACGCTGGAAGCAATGCAGGACGTCGGCATGCCGTTGCTGGTGCATGGCGAGGTGACGAGTGCGGACATCGATATCTTCGATCGCGAAGCCGTCTTCATCGATCGCGTGATGCAGCCGCTGCGCCGCGACATGCCGGAGCTGAAAGTCGTCTTCGAACACATCACGACGAAAGATGCTGCGCAATATGTCGCCGAGGCCGACGGCCATGTCGGCGCCACGATCACCGCGCATCATCTGCTCTACAACCGCAATGAAATCTTCAAGGGCGGCATTCGACCGCACTATTACTGCCTGCCGGTCCTGAAGCGCGAGCTGCATCGCCAGGCGCTGGTCGCCGCGGCGACGTCCGGCAGCCCGAAATTCTTCCTCGGCACCGATTCCGCGCCGCACCCGAAAGGAATGAAGGAGCATGCTTGTGGATGCGCCGGCTGCTACACGGCATTGCATGCGATGGAGCTGTACACGCAGGCCTTCGACCGTGCCGGTGCGTTGGACAAGCTGGAACAGTTCGCCAGCTTCAACGGCCCGGACTTCTACAATCTGCCGCGCAATACCGGCACCGTCACGCTGCGCCGCGAGGAATGGGCCATTCCGGCCGAACTGCCGCTGGCCAATGCTACCGTCGTACCGCTGAATGGCGGAGAAACGATGGACTGGAAGCTGGTGGACGGGCAATCCGCCTGATTCGACCTGGATAGAGGCTTCGGCTTTTTCCCGATGGCGGCGGATTTCCTGACCCGGATCGACTGGACGCGCCCATGGCTGGCCCATATACGCGAGGCCGGTGAAGCGGTAGCCAATGCACCCGACTGGCGTGATGCACTCAACGAACGCGCGACACAGCAGGAACTGCGCAATCGCGTCGGCTTGCCGGTGCGATTCGTGCCGCAGTCCGAATTGCCGGCCGGCGTGGCCTACGAAACCTTCATCCACGATACCGGTGGGGTGCCGACGCGCGAT
>DATDLO010000171.1:0-2530 GCA_036519215.1 Oxalicibacterium sp. | reverse complement strand
TGACAAGTTCATGTCAATTTGATGACAGTTTGATGTCAATTCTGTGACATGTCATGCCTTCAGAATGCGTGATTGAGGCCGAGCGAGATACCTGTCTGGCTGGTTTGCCCTTTGCTTGCCAACGTTGCAAGTCCGCTCAATGCGGCGTTGTCGACGGCGGCATATAGATTGGTGCGGGCCGAGAGTGCGTAGGTTGCGGCAATAATGGAAAAATTCCGACGTGCCAGTTCGTTGCCGCCGGTTTCGAAGGTCGTCCGGTAATAGCCGACCGTGACGCCGATACGCGGCGTGAAGTCATGGCTGGCGCCGATCCAGGTGTTTTTGGCCTGATGGCCGGGCAGCGCTGCGGCATCGTCGCTGCTGGTGCGCATATGGCCGCCTGCCACGCGAACCGATCCGAAACGCCATGAACCGCCGAAAGTGACCTGGCTCTGGTTGCGGAAAATCGCGGTGTTGGCGGCAGAGACATCCGGCCGTTGCCGTGTATAGGCGCCGCCTATCGTGAAGCGTTCGTTTGCATAGCCGGCTGCGACGGCATAGGAGGAGCCGTCCTTCGTCGCACCGCGTTTTTCGCCGAATGCATATTCGGCACCGTAGGTCAGGCCGCCGGAAGTGCCTATATACTGGACGTCGTTGCTGAAACGGGTGCCGATCATCGTTCCGAACGGGTAGCCGGGGAAGTTGCGTTCGCTGTCGCCGGCGGAAAATCCGGCCAGCGGGATCGTATGGACGTAGTGGTATTCGAAGGGATCGTAGAAGCTGATGATCTTGCACGACAGCGACGGGATGCGGCCGAATTCCAGCTTGCCGAAATCGCCGTTCAGGCCGACCAGCGAGTAGCGGTTGAAGAGCCGTCCCTCCGTGTTGTCGAGTTCACCGGTGCCGCCGTTCCAGCCGCTTTCGAACTGGAAGTGTGCATTCAGCCCATTGCCCAGGACTTCGTTGCCCTTGACGCCGATGCGATTGTTGAAAAATTCGCCATTCGAGCTCATCTTGACGAGGCGGTCGCCATCGGCGTTGGCGTGCGTCAGGCTGCGAATGCCGACATCGATCGTGCCGTAAAACTCGACGGAAGACTGGGCGTGTACGTTCAGGCAGAACATGCCGGACAAGGCAAGGGCGATGCGCGTGGTTTTCATCGATGGGAGAAGCGGCGTGCGGCCTGCGGCGGCGAGGCGGGACTGTCGAATAATTGTTATGCGGCGCATTATCCATGCCTGACGGCAATATGACTGTTAAATTTAAAAAATCCAGGAAGGCACCATGTATTTTCTTGATCGGTTGATTACCGAATTCGATTCCGCGTTGCGCACGGTGACGGCTGTTTCTGCCGCACGGCGTCCTTCGCCGGCTGCAAATCTGGCGGAGAGTGAAATGGATGCCAAAGATCGGCGGCACAGTGCGGGACTGATGCGTGTCAACCATGTCGGCGAGGTATGCGCGCAGGCGCTGTATCAGGCGCAGGCAAGGTTTGCGCGCAACGATGCCGTGCGTGCGAAATTCATTGAGGCCGGCCATGAGGAAGAAGACCATCTGGCGTGGACGGCAGGGCGTCTGCGTGAACTGGGGTCGCGTCCCAGCCTGCTGAATCCGCTCTGGTATGCCGGTTCTTACGCGCTGGGTTCGGTTGCCGCGGCACTTGGCGATGCGCGCAGCCTGGGCTTCGTCGTCGAAACCGAGCGCCAGGTTGAGGCGCACCTCAACAAGCACATGGGTAGTTTGCCGCCCAAGGACATGAAGTCGCTGGCGATCGTGGCGCAGATGAGCGTGGACGAGGCGACGCATGGCGCGACCGCACAGTCGATGGGTGCCAAGCCGGTGCCGCCATTGGCGCGGCAATCGATGCGTGCGATGGCGAAGGTCATGACGACGACGGCTTATTATTTGTAGCGGTCGGCGACGCTGTCATCTTCGAAAAAAAGCCCGGTTAGTGCCGGGCTTTTCTTTTCAGGCTTTCCTGTTATTCAGGTACGGCGGGCGCAAGATCGTCGACGATCTCGTATGAATGGGTCAGTTCGGCCGTCTTGGCCAGCATGATCGAGGCCGAGCAGTATTTGTCGTGCGACAGCTTGATGGCGCGTTCGACAACGTTCGGCCGCAGATTGCGTCCGGTGACGGTGAAGTGAAAATGCACCTTGGTGAAGACCTTCGGATCGGTTTCCGCCCGCTCCGATTTCAGCGACACTTCGCAGCCGCGCACGTCCTGGCCGCTCTTGCGCAGGATGACGACGACGTCATAGGCGGTGCAGCCGCCGGTTCCCAGCAGGACGACTTCCATCGGGCGCGGCGCGAGGTTGCGTCCGCCGCCTTCAGGGGCGCCGTCCATTGCGACGACGTGGCCGGAGCCGGTTTCAGCCAGAAAGGTCATGCCGGACAGGCCGGTCCAGCGTACTGTGCATTCCATTGTTGAATTCTCGTCAAGTTGCCAATCAAAGTGCTGACATTGTAATGGCTGGCGCCGCGGTTCGGATGCCCATTCGAATTGCCTGGTCGACAAGGACGAGCGAAAACGACCTTGCGAGTGTCGCCG
>DATDLO010000170.1:0-2204 GCA_036519215.1 Oxalicibacterium sp. | reverse complement strand
CGGTATTGTAAATCAGGATGGCTCTGGCGAGCAATCCCCGGACGCCCCGATCTTTACCGGACGAAGGACGAAAACGACCCACGCTACAACACATCCTGTAAGCTAACAGCCACCATGACTTCCGCCCCTGCAGCCTGATCGCATCCATGCCGAGCTTCCTGCTGACCGCCGCCCGTTACCTGCAACGCCTGTTCCGTTTTTCCGAGGTACACCTGATGCTGGTGTACGCCGTGATCGTCGGCGTGCTGGGCGCCTTGTCGACGATCGCGTTTCGCGACGGACTGGCGATCGTGCCGCATCTGCTGGTCGGACGCAGCGGCTCCTTCGTCGAAATGGCACGCACGCTGCCGTGGGAATTCCGCGTGCTGCTGCCGACCGCCGGCGGCGTGATCGCCGGCACTTTCCTCGTGCTGGCGAACCGCTACACGGCAGGACTTAAATCCGATTACATGGAAGCGGTGGCCGTCGGCGATGGCCACGTCTCGGTGCGGCAGACGCTGCTGCGCAGCCTGTCTTCGTTTTCATCCATCGTCACCGGCGGCTCGATCGGCCGCGAGGGCGCGATGGTGCAGCTGGCGGCGATGTGCGCGTCGATCGTCGGGCGCGGCGTGCGTTTCGAACAGTCGCGGCTGCGCCTGCTGGTGGCTTGCGGCGCTGCGGCCGGCCTGGCTTCCGCTTACAACGCGCCGATCGCCGGCGCTTTCTTCGTGACGGAAATCGTGCTCGGCTCGATCGCGATGTCCAGTTTCGGCCCGGTACTGGTGGCCGCCGTGGTGGCGAACATCACGATGCGCGAATTCCCCGGCTACCAGCCGGTCTTCCAGATGCCGGCCTTCCAGGACGTTACCGGCGTCGAGGTGCTGCCGTTCATCGGACTGGGACTGGTGGCCGGCATCGCCGCGCCGCAATTCCTGCGCATTCTCGACGAGACCAAATCGCTGTTCCGCAAAAGCCGCCTGCCGCTGCCGGTGCGCCTCGGCGTCGGCGGCCTGCTGGTCGGCATCCTGTCGGTCTGGGTGCCACAGGTATGGGGCAACGGCTATAGCGTGGTCAACTCGCTGCTGCACGACCAGTGGCTGTGGAGCGCCGTGCTGACGGTACTGGTTTTCAAGCTGGTGGCGACTGCGGTAACGACCGGCTCGGGCGCGGTCGGCGGCGTCTTTACGCCGACGCTGTTCATGGGCGCCGCGCTCGGCCTGCTGTTCGGCCAGGCGATGCAGGCGCTGTGGCCGCAGGCGGTGTCGGCACCGTTCACCTATGCGATCGTCGGCATGGGCGCATTCCTTGCCGGTGCCACCGGCGCGCCGCTGATGGCGATCCTGATGATCTTCGAGATGACGCTCAGCTATCAGGTGATGCTGCCGCTGATGCTGTCCTGCGTCATGGCGTATTTCATCTCGCGCAGCCTCGATGGTTCGTCGATGTACGAGATCACGATCCGTCGCAATCGCGAGGAACAGGAACGACTGCGCCTGCGCCGCACGCAGATGCGCGAACTGATCCGTCCGGCGGAAACGGTGCTGCCGCTGACCGCGACGCTGGAAGAGCTGACGCAAACCTTCATCAGGCATTCGGTCAAGTACGTTTATATCGTCGACGAACACAACCGCCTGCAAGGCCAGGTGGCGCTGCAGGACCTGACCTCGGTGCTGACCGGCGATCCGGCCGAACAGAAGAAGACGGCCGCCGACTACCTGCGCCGCGACTTCCTGCCGGTCATTACGCCGGAAATGTCGTTGAGCGAAGCCTTGCAACGCTTCCTGACACACCAGGGCGAACGGTTGCCGATCGTGCAAAGCACTAGCGATCCGGTACTGCTAGGCGCCATCTACAAGACCTCCTTGCTGGATGCCTATTACCGGCTAAGCTGACACGGGCAAGCCGCGTCTATCGGACGTCTCCCGCCTGTTAGCCGTTTTTTTCGCCCCTGCCGGAATTGTCCCGCGGGCATCTACAAACGGCTCCATTTTTCAGTTAAAAGACGATGCCGTAAAATAACGCCTTTAATGCAGAAATTACGGAGTTTTATCGATGCAAATAATCGACCTTGCGCACCCCGCCACGTCCGCTCCAGCCATGGACCGTATGATTTTCCCGGCGTCTGCCCTGCCCAAGTCCTGCATCAATCGATTGCTTTCTCCGTATTTCCTGCTTCGCTTCGCCACCTTGTTCCTGCTGCTGGCGCTTGCGCACGGCGTCTTTGC
>DATDLO010000169.1:0-6866 GCA_036519215.1 Oxalicibacterium sp. | reverse complement strand
CTCGATGGCATGCTGATGCAGCCAGCCGACCAGCATGTCGTGCAGCGCAGTGGCATCGACCGGCACATAAGCCGCCAGCCAGGCGGGAATCTGGCTGCGCGAAGCTTCCAGGATATCCGCCAGTTTCTTCATCAGCACCGGAATGCTGCCGGCATCGCTGCGGAAAAATGCGATCGCACCCCATATCGCCGCGATCAGCACCGCGACGATCACCACGCTGAGCAGAGCCACCACGATCATCTGCGCCCGGCGCGCCACCAGACGGCGGCCGAACATCGGCGCCAATAGTTGCACCAGCGAATAGACCAGCAGACCCGAGAACAAGGCCGCCAGCAAACCCTGCTGCATGACCAGCCATAGGGCGACGGCAGCCATGATGCAGGACACGGCATCGAGAGACAGCAGGCGGGAATATCCGGAATCAGTCTGCATGATGGCGAGGAAAACGGCGAGGAAGGAAGAAGGAAAACAGCATCATTTTCGCAGCGGAATCGGCAAGCCGTCCGGCACCGGCACGGTCGCGATGCTGTTTTGCGGACTGCCGTCGATCAGCTTGTCGGAGTACGTCAGGTAAACCAGCGTATTGCGCGCAGGATCGACGATGCGTACGATATGCAGTCGCTTGAAGAGAATGGACTGCCGCTCCGAAAACACATCCTCCTGCAACGGCAGGCGATCGTTGAACTGCACAGTATCGGCAACCTGACGGCAGGCGATCGATGCTTCCGCGCGATCTTCGGCCAGACCGACCGTACCGGTGATGCCGCCGGTACGGGCGCGCGACACGTAACAGGTCACGCCGGTTACCTTGGGATCGTCATAGGCTTCGACGACGATGCGGTCGTTCTTGCCGACGAAGCGGAATACAGTACTGACTTCACCGATCTGCTCGGCCGCAGCCGGTTGCGACAGTACTGCCGACAACAGGACAAACGCCGTCAGTCCGAAGGCAAGGGATGCACGCATGCTTTCTCCATTTACCGGATACCACCGCAGATCGGTGCGCACCGCATATTCTTCAAGAGCCTGCCACAGATTGCACAGGATTGCGCGAACCATATACGCGAACCAACGATGCGGCCCGCTGCGAGCTGCGCGCCGACATGCAATAATCGCGCATCGTTCATTTCTACAGGAATTCCACATGATTCTCGAACTCGTCGACATCCGCATCCAGCCCGGCAAGCAGGCCGAATTCGATGCCGCCGTACAGCGCGGCCTGGAACAAGTGATCGCCAAGGCCAAGGGCAACAAAGGCTATGTCATCAACAAATGCGTCGAAACGCCGGAACGCTACGTGATCCAGATCTACTGGGAAACGCTGGAAAACCATATCGTCGATTTCCGCGAATCGCCGGCCTTCACCGAATGGCGCGGCATCGTCGGACCGTTCTTCGCCGGACCGCCGGTCGTCGAACATTTCACGCAACTGTCGAAATCGGCCTGACCGTTACCGCATTGCCCGACTGCCAGGTTCCGACACCAGGCCTCGAAGAAAAAAGCCTCGATTCGCAAACGCGATATCGAGGCTTTTTTCATGCAGCATGCGCGTTGCGTGCTTCTTATTTCTTTTCCGGATGGTAGCTGCGGAAATTGTCCGCATATTCACGGAAATTACTGCGCAACATCTTTTCGTATTCGGTACGGAAATACTCGACCGCGCCATCCAGCTGTTTCTTGAACGTCTCTTCGGTCGGCGCATCGACCGACGCGGTAAACGCGCCGAAGCGTGCGCTGGCGTACATCATCGATGCGCACACCTGGCCCAAGGTCGCATTCTTGCAATTTTCGTTGGCCACCTGGATGAAGCTGTCCGCCATGTCCCAGAACTTGTCGTTCTCGTCAGGCTCTTTCGGCGGTTTGCGGGTTACTTCCTTTGCTTTGAAATCTTCGTCGCTCATATCAAATAACTATCTCTTTTCGTGTTTGCCTGGCACCTGACGCTTGGTTCGATACCCGTCGTGCGCGCGCTGGCAGCACTATAGCGCAAAACGGCCCCTGCTCAGTCCGTCGCACCAGCCAGCGCAACGAATTCGCCGTGCAGCCTTCCAGCCGGCTGACCGATATATTCCAGCACTGCCGCGACACCGATGCGCGCCTTGCCGCGCCGTTCCAGCATACGAACGAAACGCGCCCAATCCTCCGCCTCGGCAAGACGGGCACGCGCGGTGAAATCGCCGGCGATCGGCTGATCGTAATGCATGGTGTTGCTCTGTATGACCAGCCGGCTGGCGATGCCCGCGCGATGCAGACGCGTATGCAACAGCGACCACGCCGCCAGGATCGCCACCGCGGATGCGCTGCCGCCGAAGACGGTCTCGCGATGATTGATGTTGGGTGCCAGCGGCGCGGCGACGACCACTTCTTCCTCTCGCACCTGCAGCACGCGCAATTGCATCGCATGCGACAACGGAATGTGATCGTACAGATATTGCTGCAACGCCTGTTCGTTCATGGAAACTCCATCCGACCAAAATGCGCAGGATAGCCTGTCGGCCGTCACCACGGATCATAGGTGCCGAAACTCCACAGATGCCCTTCGCAATCGCGGCAGCTGAATCCGCGTCCGCCGTAGTCCTCGAACTTGATGTCGATGACGATCTCGGCACCGGCTTCTTTCGCACGCTGGTAAATGACGTCCGCATCAGCAACGATGACATAGGCTGCCTGCGTCTCGGCACCGCCGATCTCATCCGGCTGGCGGATATGCCGGCCCCATTCGCTTTCCGCGCCGGCCGAAGCGATCATGATCATGCCGTTGCCGAACGTCAGCTGCGCATGCACGATGCTGCCGTCGGGATTGGCGTAGATCGCCTGCTTCTCGAAACCGAACACATCGCACAGCCATGCGATGGCGGCAGGTGCATCGCGATAGCGCAGGCAAGGGATAACGGACGAACGGGTGCTCTTTGCAAGACTCATGCGATTCTCCTTTGATTATCCCTTTGCAGGGGGAAACGATTTGCTGTAATGCTTGCGTCTGCTGTCATGACAGACCGCGAAGTTTTTCAACGGTTCCAGTCGCTCGCATGACGCATCGCCTTGATCTGCCGGTCGTGCCAGCGCGCGAGCAGCAGCATCGCCACCGTTGCGCCGATGCAGGCCATGAACATATCCGACTGCGTATCCCACTGGTCGCCCTGCGTGCCGAGAAACTCGTCCGCGCCCTGCCCCATGAGCAGCGCCGCCCACCATTCGATCAGCTCGTACCAGGCGCTGATCGCCATCGCGATGCAGATCGACAGGAACGCCAGCATCTTGCGCTGCCAGACACCGCCGTCCGGTGCCGCAACGTAGCCGCCGCGCCACAGTATCTCCTTTGCCAGCAGTGCCGGCACCAGGCCTTGGGCAAAATGTCCCAGCTTGTCGTATGGATTTCGCGCCAGCGAGAAGATATCCTGTACCCAGAATCCGATCGGCACGTGCGCATAGGTATAGGTGCCGCCGACGATCAGGATCAGCGCATGCAGGAAGATCAAGCAGTACAACAGGCCGCTCAGCGGAAAACGACGATACGTGCCGGCCAGCAGCGGCAGAGCGATCAGCACCGGCAGCACTTCCATCAGCCATGTCGCTCTATCGTGCGGATGGATGCCGGATACGATCAGCGCGCCGATCAATGCAAGGGCGGCGATGCCGAGCAGGAGCCGCCGGTGATCGTCCGCAACGAAAGTGTTGTCGTTCATGGAATCTCTTGTTGTTGTCGGCAGAAATGACTTGCCTGTTTTTTAACAGCGCGTGCCTATAATACGCTGCGATACGTTGCGCAAGCAGTTACGCAAGCACCGCGATTCCATCCCGAAAAGAACACGTTCAAGGATACGTTCATCACGATGAACATGACGAAATCGATGCACCGGATGACTACTTGGATCGCCTTCTGCGCGATCCTGCTGGCGTCGCTCGCACCGTCGATTTCGCATGCGGTCGCTGCCGCCAAAGGCACGCCGAACGGCTGGATGGAAATCTGTACCGTTGAAGGTGCAAAATTGGTGCAGGTTGACGGCGGCAAGTCATCCGCACCCTCATCCGGTGACAAGAGCCTGCACTTCGAACACTGCCCGTTCTGCCTGAACCATGCCGTCGCGGCCGGCATGCCGCCTGCCGATTTTGTGCTGCCTGTCGTTACCGGCACCTCTGTCGTTCCTCTTCTCTTCTATCAGGCTTCGCATCCGCTGTTCGCATGGACAGCAGCACAGCCTCGCGCACCGCCCGTTCTTTCCTGAGCAATGCCGGCGTTTCCGGTCGCGCCTGCGTGCGCCCCGGTTCGACGCCATGCATTGCTTCCCCGCGGTCATCGCCGGCGCATCGCGCCATTCTCCACCGTCAGGAAGAACCATGAACATACGCATCCGTCATTCCGCCCGCTTCACCAGAGCAACCTCAAGCTGCGCTCCCGCCGTACTCCTTGCCACATTGATCATCCAGCCTGCCATCGCTGACGATGACACGCCAACGTTGCCTGTCATTTCCGTCACCTCCAGCAGCGGCAGCCTGAAAGCGCCCGTCTCGACCGGTTCGAACCTAGATATGACGATGTTGCAGACACCCGCCAGCGTCGAGATCATCGATCGATCCCAACTTGAAGAACGCGGCGATGCCAATCTGGTCGACGCCATCACGCGCGCTGCCGGCTTCAGCGGCATGACCCATCCCGGTAATGGCAACAGTTCGATTTCTTCACGCGGCTTCACCGATGCGAATTCGATCACGCGGCTGTATGACGGCACGCGACAGTTCGGCGGCGTCGGCATCACCTTTCCGTTCGATACATGGTCAGTCGATCGGATTGAAGCGTTGCGCGGACCGGCCTCCGTTATCTACGGCAACGGCGCCATTGGCGGCGTCGTCAACGTGATTCCGAAGAAGCCGACGCGCGGACCGATCCACAATGAAATTTCCGCCACCATCGGCACCGAGAACACGCAACGCTTCGGCTTCGGCAGCGGCGGTGCAATCAACGACAAACTCTCCTACCGTTTCGACATCGGCGGCAACCGCAGCGACGGCTGGGTCGATCGCGGCGATTCGCGCGATCTGACTTTTTCCGGTGCGATACGCCTGGACGTATCGCCGGAATTCAGCCTGCAACTGAGCCATGCGGAAGGGCGCCAGCATCCGATGCGCTATTTCGGCACGCCGCTGGTGGACGGCAAACAACTTTCATCGTTGCGCGACAAGAACTACAACGTCGAGGACAGCCGCATCGACTTTACCGACCGCCGCACGGAACTCGCCGCGCAATGGATGCCGAACGCCGACGTGACGGTGCGCAGCAAGCTGTACCAGATAGACAGCCATCGCTACTGGCGCAATGCGGAGAAGTATGTGTTCGATGCCAGCGCAAACATGATCGATCGATCCGACGATACCAACATTCGGCATGATCAGTCCGAGGTCGGCAACACTACCGATGCAACCTTTCACGGCAGCCTGTTCGGCATGAAGAACCAGGTTTCCGTCGGATTCAATCTGAGCGCCAGTACCTTCAAGCATACGAACAACACCTATAGCGGCACGCCCGATCCAGCGTCCGTCGACCCTTTCGATCCGACTCCAGGTCATTACGTCAGCACGATTCCATTCATTCCGCGATACCGCAACAACGCACAATCGTATGCCGTGTTCGGCGAAAACAGACTGGAGCTGAATGACCAATGGTCGATCGTCACCGGCCTGCGTTACGACCACGCGAACGTCACCCGCCGCAACCTGCAGACCGACGTCGAAGAACTCGATCAGAACTATTCGAATGTCGGCTGGCGGCTCGGCACCGTCTTCGCGCCGCGTCCGGACCTGTCGTTCTATGCACAGTATTCGGAAGCGGCCGATTCCGTCGGCGGCCTGCTGATGATCAGCCAGGCGAATAGCCGTTTCGATCTTTCCACCGGCAAGCAACTGGAAGTCGGCGTGAAGAATGCGTTTGCGCAAGGCAAGGGTGAATGGACAGTGGCGCTGTACGGCATCCGCAAGGACAATCTGCTGGCAGCCGATCCGATTGATCCGAACCAAAAGATACAGGTGGGCCAGCAATCTTCACGCGGCATTGAAGGCACGCTGTCGCTGGCATTCTCGCGCGACTGGCAACTCGATGCCAATGCATCGATCCTGCATGCGCAATTCGACGATTTCACCGAGGAAGATGGCAACGGCGACGCGGTATCGCGCGACGGCAACGTGCCCACCAACGTACCCGAACGGCTGGCCAACGTCTGGCTGAGCTGGAAATTCCAGCCGCAATGGATGGCCAGCACCGGTCTGCGCTACGTCGGCAAACGCTATGCCGACAATGCCAATACGCTGAAGCTCCCGTCATACACGACGGTTGACATGGCGTTGCGCTGGGATATGGCTGCCGACACCACGCTCACGCTGCATGGCTTCAACGTCTTCGACAAACGCTACTACACCACTGCGTACTACACCGATACGCAATGGCTGGTCGGCGCCGACCGGCGTTTCGAACTGACGCTGCAGCATCGCTTCTGATCATGTCCACCGCAAGCCGCGCACGCCGCCTGCTCTATCTGATCCATCGCTGGATGGGCGTGGCGGCGTGCGTGCTGATGGCGCTGTGGTTCGTCAGCGGCATCGTGATGCTGTTCGTCGGCTATCCGAAGCTGACACCGTGGGAAAGACTGCGCGCGCTGCCGGCATTGCAGGCCGAACATTGCTGCGTCCCGCTGCAACAGGCATTGGCCGCAGCCCAGTCGCCGGTCAAGGAAGCAATGCTAACCTCCGTCGGCAAGCGCGCCATCTATCGGCTGCAATTGCGCGACGGGCGCATCGTCGTCATCGATGCGCGCACGGGCATGAAAATCGACATCGACACGCCGCAAGTGCTGGCGTCGGCGCAGGCTTTCCTG
>DATDLO010000168.1:0-8361 GCA_036519215.1 Oxalicibacterium sp. | reverse complement strand
CCTGGCGGGGTGGCCGATCTGTTCGCGGCGACGTGGTTCGTGCACCAGCTAGAACAAGCGGCGCAGGTGTCAGTCATCGGCGACAACGATGGCTGACCGTATCGCATTGCTCTGTTCGGGACAGGCAGGGCAGCATGCCGGCATGTTCGACCTCGCGCGCAGCGATCCGCATGTGGCGCAATTGCTGCAGAGCTGGCCGCTGGAAGAGGTGTGTGGCCGCCCGTTGCAGGAGATGCTGGCCGACGAGGCCGGGCTGTTTGACAATCTGGTCGCGCAACCCCTGGTGATCGCGGCGGCGCTGTCGACGTGGGAGGCGATCCGGCATAGCCTGCCGCCTCCGGCACTGGTGGCCGGTTACAGCATCGGCGAACTGGCATCGTGGTCGGTAGCCGGGGCGCTGGCGCCAGAGCAAACGATACGTCTGGCGGCGACCCGCGCCAGGTTGCTGCAAGCCTGCGTCATGCCGGATCGGCCGCAGACCATGCTGGCGATTTCGCTGGCGCAGGCCCGGATGCCGCTGGCGGATCTGGCGCCCCTGCTGCAGTCGCACGGTTTCCATACAGCCATCGAAGTCGATGCCGACAGCATCATCGCCGGCGGCCTGCTTGATCAGGCGGATGCGCTGGAAACAGTGGTCGTTTCCGGCGGCGGCAAGGTAACGCGTCTGCCAATCCACATTGCATCGCATACGCCGTGGATGCATGAAGCCGTGGTCCCGTTCGAAAAAGCGGTGACCGACAGCGGCATGCATGCCCCGGCTTGTGCCGTGCTGGCTGGTATTTCGGGAGCGCGCCTGCATGACGCCGCCGCCGCGCCGGCGGTGCTGGCGCGCCAGCTGGCAGAGCCGATCCGCTGGCATGCCGTCATGGACGGTATCAACGAAGCCGGGACGACGCTGGTCATTGAACTGGGCCCCGGTTCTGCCTTGTCCAGAATGTTGAAATCGCGTCATCCACACATCCATTGCCGGGCTGTTGCTGAATTCAGAACACTGGCTGGCGTCAAAAGATGGGTGGAACAGCATCTGGACTGAACCCCGCGCCGTCGAGGACGACGGCTGCCATCATGCCGGAACGCAAGAAAACGACGAACGCTTTCCCTTCCTTTCCGGCGTGTCGCATCTTTCCGACATCCGCGCGTTGTGCAGGTTGCCAGCCCCAGACCATCTACTAGATTGAGAGCAATTCCGCATTTGCAATATCTGATCCGTTATTCGAAAAATACTTGCAAATGCCGTTCCCGGTTAATCGTTACGTTCGTTTCCCGAAGTCGTCTCGTGCAATCAAACTATTCAAATTCTTTGTCACTGATGGCTGCGCTGGTTCGTCATTATGATGAACTGGTAGACCACGCGCGCCGCCGGTGCGGCGACAAGGGATTTGCGACAGAAGTGATGCACGACGTTTGCGTGCAATTGCTGGAACGTCCGCCGCGCGACGACATCAAAACACCGCAGGCATTCCTGCGTCATGTATCCACGCAGTTGGCGATTGATCGTTATCGCAATGAAAAATTGCGTTCCGACGTCGTGAGGATCGTCTCGGGCTAAATCCGGAATTTACGCAGACGCATCTCTCTCTGTAAAGAGGGATTTTCTGACGATGGCATGAATGCCGATATTGCCGTTGACGATCTGCGTCAGGCCGAAGTCGATGGCGACCGACATCAAAGAGACGGCTTCGTCTTCTGTCAGCCCTTTTGCGACCATCAGGAATTTGCGCGTCTTGCGGAAGGCGTCGCGCATGGCGAGATCCAGCGTGCTTTTCTTGTAGACCTCCGATTGTGCGGTGGCGCCCAGTTCCACAAGATAGTTGGGATAGCTGAAACCGAGGATGACCCATTCGTCCCGGGTTTCGATGAAGGGGAAATCCAGATCCTGGAACTGGCTGCTGCTTCCTTTCTTGTGCAGCACAAGCTGGAATTCTCCAGTCAGCGAACATTCGATTGCCGTGCCGCAGATTTCGGAATCGCCCTGCGAGGCATGCGGATCGCCGACGGAAAAAAGTCCGCCGGCCACCTGCACGGGAAGAAACACGCTGGAACCGGGAGCGGCGCGCCAGTTGTCGATATTGCCGCCGAAAGAGCCCGGCGGCACGGAATCCACATTGCCTTCGAAGTTGGGCGCCACTGCCATGACGCCGAAATGCGGCCTGACAGGAATACGCACGCCCTTCAGAACATCCTGTTTTTTTTCGATCGTGGAATGGTCGACCGGAATGCCGGGATAATCGATCAGCTCGTGACGTACGCCTGAAGGATCTACCTGAGGAGTCCAGCGGAAGCTGTACAGGGCACGGGCGAACTTCTCGATACCGGTTTCCTCGATCTCGTAAATCGTGATGACCTCGCGCTGCTTGGGTGCGGTGATCAGGTCGCGATAGTGGTAGCCCCACCAGGTGGCGGCATTGCTGCCGTACGCTTTGCCCGGCACCGCATGGCTTGGCCTGAATGCGACGTCGAGGATGCGCACTTCCAGAATGTCGTCCGGTTGCGCATCGCGAATCATGATGGGCCCGGTGCAGATATGCACGCCAAAACCTTCGCCGGGGCCTCTGCCGTAAACGGAGCCGTCGATCGGTCCGGCACCGCGACGGTTGATTGCCTTGCCGTCGTGATCCCAGCGGAAGATGTCTTCCGCGTCGGGATCGCCCTTGATCATCAGCGCGTGATCGTCGTAGGCATGCTGGGTGATCGTTTCTATGGTGAGAAAGTCACCGCTGTCGACGGTCAGGATCGGCTTTAACGATTTGCAGAAATATCCCCAGTGAATCGTCTTTCTCGTCGCGGCAAGATGGTGGTGATTTTTTTCCTGCCGCCGCTTTTGTTTCGTTGATGCCAGCCTCAGCGTTGTGCCGATGGCGCCTTCGGAATGGAATTCGGCGAGTGCATCCCAATCCATATCTTCCTGGTCTTCCAGCTTGAGAAAGGCCGGGCTGCCGCGATACGCATTCGACTGAGGTTTGGGTGCGGCACGCCATTCGCGCGGCGTCACGTTGTACTCCTGGCTGAATGCGCGGCTGAAATTCGCGGCATCCGTAAAACCCCATCTGTCGCAAATTTCCAGAATGGTCAGATGTGCTAGGGCCGGATCGCCCAGATCGATGCGGCAGCGCTCCAGCCTTCTTTTCTTCAGGTATTGCGTGAAGGTAGTGCCGATGGTCAGGAATAGTTTTTGAACGTAGCGGGAGGAAATCTTTTCCATTTCGGTCAACCGCTGCAATGAAAACTCTGGCTCGGACAGATTGAGCTCGATGCTCTTGCAGACACGCTTCAACTGGCTGAGCTGGGTAGAGCTGGATCGCTTGACGTTGTTCAGCGCTTCTACCTGAGGCCCCTTGTGCTGGGCCAGTGT
The DNA here is from genome assembly GCA_036519215.1 of Oxalicibacterium sp. GTDB lineage: Bacteria > Pseudomonadota > Gammaproteobacteria > Burkholderiales > Burkholderiaceae_D > Oxalicibacterium. The sequence goes on along the minus strand of DATDLO010000168.1, from coordinate 5,009 downwards.
CGACAGCAGCAGACTTTCCAGCGCCACTTCGATTTGCGACAGGTCTTCCGGCTGGATGTCGCCTAGGCTGCCGGAAATCGAATCGAGCAGCGCAAAAATGGCGTTGGCTGTGCCGCTTCCTCTTTGGATGAGCGTGTGGCCTTCCGGGATGGAGCGGAGCAGCCGCAGCAGCAGGCTGACGCCCTTGAGGCAGATGAAGGTGGCGTGGAAATCCGAGAGAAACTCAAGCTGCCAGTTCTGCGTGGGATCGACGATCAGGACATGGTTGGTATCGAACTGGCTGGCTTCGGCAGCCGTCCTGATATAGCCGCTTCCCGCGCGCAGCTGGACGACGAGGACGGCCTGTCCGCCCTGGTTGAGGTAATGGCGGATAAGGCCGCTATCGGGCGTGATGACCTGTGGCGTGGCATGAATTTCGGCATAGATCGATTGCAGCGTCGAGACGCATTTCCAGCCGTTACTACTGAGTTTTGCTTCCGTCTTTCCTTTCGGACTGAACTTGAGCATCAGGTCGGCGAGAATCTCCGTCCACGCGTCGCTGCGCAGCGCATTCGGTATGACGTCAGTGTTGAATCGCCAGTTTTGCATGATGCTCAAATGAAGGTGTCGCTTGTCTGCGCGGGCGGACAGGACGTTGCCGGTACATCGCCGTTTGACTCGATGGCGATATGTCGGGATTTACAATTTTCGGATCGGTGGCATCCGAGAAAATCGTCCCGGTTCCTCGCTCCCGGATTTATTGTCCAGTTTGGATGATTTTTATGCGAACTACCAGAAGTTGAACGATTGCCATCGTTCGAGCGACAACACGTAAAGTCCCCTGATATGACCGCAGGCATCGTATGAGAATTGTTTGTGCCTGACACAAGACTTTCATAATTGCTCGGCAGTCTCTTGTCCCAGAGCGCACAAATTCTGGTCGAGTGGCGAAGACGTATTGGGGAAACTGACAAATTTGTCAGTTTCCAGTCAGCAACAGGACATTGACGCTGCGGTATATTGGCTGCCCTGTGGCGCCATGCGCCTCGTTCTTGCGGCGCACGCAAGAACGTGCATCCGGCATGTCGATTCCATGCCCGCCGGATGCTGCCTGTCTATCAGAAACGGAATTTACCCAGATGTGGATCGTCAAAATCGCCCTGCGGCGGCCGTACACCTTCCTCGTGATGGCGCTGCTGATCTTCCTTGCCACGCCGATCACGCTGCAGCGCATGGCGACCGATATCTTCCCCGATATCAATATTCCGGTGATCAGCATCGTCTGGAAATACACCGGCATGTCGGCCGAAGAGATGGGGCAGCGCATCACCTCCATCAACGAGCGGGTGTTGACGACCACCGTCAACGACATCGAACACATCGAATCGCAAACGCTGGGCGGCGTGGCTGTGATCAAGGTGTTCTTCCAGCCGAAGGCGAATATCCAGACGGCAATCGCGCAGGTCACGGCGGTCGAGCAGGTGATCGTGAAGCAGATGCCGCCGGGCACGACGCCGCCATTGATCATCCAGTATTCCGCTTCCAGCATCCCGGTCATCCAGCTTGGCCTGTCGAGCAAGTCGATGTCGGAACAGGCCCTGTTCGATACGGCGCTGAACGCGGTGCGCACCAAGCTGGTGACGATTCCGGGCGTGGCGATTCCGTATCCGTACGGCGGCAAGAGCCGCGTGGTGTCGGTCGATCTGGATTCGCAGGCGTTGCAGGCCAAAGGGCTGTCGCCGACCGATGTCGTCAACGCGATCAGCGCGCAAAACTTGATTCTGCCGAGCGGCACCGCCAAGTTCGGCGATACCGAATACACGGTCAAGATGAACGGTTCGCCGCAGGTGCTGGATGAACTGAACGACCTGCCGGTACGCACGACCAACGGCGCGACCGTCTACCTGGGCGAAGTGGCGCACGTGCGCGACGGCTTCACACCGCAGACCAATATCGTGCGTCACAACGGCGAACGTGGCGTGTTGCTGTCGGTGCTGAAGAATGGTGGCGCGTCGACATTGGAAATCGTCGACAACCTGAAGGCGTCGCTGAAGGACATCATGCCGACGCTGCCGGACGGCGTCGAGCTGACCACGCTGTTCGACCAGTCCGTCTTCGTCAAATCAGCGGTGAGCGGCGTTGTGCACGAAGGCTTAATCGCGGGTTGCCTGACGGCGGCGATGATCCTGCTGTTTCTCGGCAACTGGCGCACCACCTGCATCATCGCGATCTCGATTCCGTTGTCGGTGCTGTCGTCGATTCTTGCACTGAATGCACTGGGCGAGACGATCAACATCATGACGCTGGGCGGGCTTGCGCTTTCGGTCGGTATCCTGGTTGACGATGCGACGGTGACGATCGAAAACATCGAACGTTATCTGCACATGGGACACGATCTGGAAACCGCGATCCTCGAAGGTGCTGGCGAGATCGCGGTGCCGGCGCTGGTGGCTACACTGTGTATCTGCATCGTGTTCGTGCCGATGTTTTTCCTGACCGGCGTGGCGCGCTATCTGTTCGTGCCGCTGGCCGAGGCGGTGATCTTCGCGATGCTAGCGTCGTACATCCTGTCGCGTACGCTGGTGCCGACGCTGGTGATGCTGTTCATGCGCAACGTCAAGCATGGCGCTCTGGGTGATAAGGGCCCCGACCACAAGCCGAGCATGCTGGAGCGCGTGTACACCAAATTCGATGCGCAGTTCGAACGCATGCGCGGCGTCTACATCGTCATCCTCAGCACGCTGCTGCCGCGTCGTCGTTTCTACGCATCGATCTTCCTCGGCTTCTGCGTACTGTCCAGCGGCCTGTATCTAGCGTTGGGGCGCGACTTCTTCCCCAGCGTCGATGCCGGCCTGATGCGTCTGCACTTCCGCGCGCCGACCGGCACGCGCATCGAGGAAACCGCACGGCTGGCCGACCAGATCGAAGCCGTGATTCGCGAGCGGATTCCGGCCGACGAACTGGATACCGTGCTCGACAATCTCGGCCTGCCCTATTCCGGCATCAATCTTTCGTACAGTAATGCCGGCACCATTGGCACGCTGGACGGCGAAATCCAGATCGCTCTGAAGAAAGGCCATGCACCGACCGACGACTATGTCCGAGAACTGCGGCGCGAATTGCCGAAGCGCTTCCCCGGTATCGAATTCTTTTTCCAGCCGGCCGACGTCGTCACGCAAATCCTGAACTTCGGCCTGCCGGCGGCGATCGACGTGCAATTTTCCGGAAAAGATATCGTCGACAACTACTATCTGGCCACCGAGCTTGAGAAGGAGCTCAAGAAGATTCCGGGCGCGGTGGATGTGCATGTCCACCAGCGCATCGACCAGCCGACGGTGCAGCTGAACATGGACCGCAACAAGATGCAGCAACTGGGGCTGAACGCCAACAACGTCGCGCAGAACGTGCTGGTACCACTGTCCGGCAGCTTCCAGACCGCGCCGGCCTTTTGGTTGAATCCGAAGAACGGCATCTCGTACGATATCTCGATACAAACGCCGCAATACAACGTCGATTCGCTGGATACCTTACTGCGGATGCCGGTCGGCACCGGCAATCCAGCGGTGCCAACGCAATTGCTGGGTAATCTGGTGACCACGCAATCCGCGCGCCAGCTGGCGATCGTGTCGCGCTACAACATTTCGCCAGTGGTCGATGTGTTCGTTAGCGTCAGCGGGCGCGATCTCGGTTCGGTCGCCTCCGAAGTCGAACGCGAGGTGGCGAAAATCCAGCATAAATTGCCGAAGGGATCGAAAGTCACGATACGCGGCCAGGTGGACACGATGAAGACATCGTTCGTCGGCCTCGGTATCGGCCTGGTGATGGCGATCGTGCTGGTCTACCTGCTGATCGTCGTCAACTTCCAGTCTTGGATCGATCCGCTGATCATCATCAGCGCGCTGCCGGCAGCACTGGCCGGCATTGCCTGGATGCTGTTCCTGACCGGCACCACACTCTCGGTGCCGGCGCTGACCGGCGCGATCATGACGATGGGGGTGGCGACGGCCAACAGTATCTTGCTGGTATCGTTCGCGCGGCAGCGGTTGCTGGCCGGCGAGACACCACTGGCCGCCGCGCTGGAAGCCGGCGCCACGCGTATCCGTCCGGTGCTGATGACGGCACTGGCGATGATCATCGGCATGCTGCCGATGGCGCTGGGTTTGGGCGATGGCGGCGAGCAGAATGCGCCGCTCGGCCGCGCCACCATCGGCGGCCTGCTGTTCGCCACCGTCTCCACCCTGTTCTTCGTGCCGCTGGTATTTGCGGGCATTCATTCCTTGCTGGCCAAGCGTGCCGCCAGAAAAGGTTTGCCGCCGGCGCACACTGTTGTTGTTGAAGGAAGCCATTAACATGACCCAAGATCGTCACTCTTCCATTGGTATTCATGGCCTGCATGAGCATGAAGCCGCACATGGCTTCAAGCGCATCCTGCTGCTCAAGCGCATGCAGCGCGTCGCGCTGGCGATTCTGGGTGTGCTGCTGATCGGCGGCCTGATTGTCATGGGCCTGCGTTTTGCCAAGGGCAGCGCGCTGGCGGAAACTTCGCGCGAGCAGCAAATGCGTTACGTCAGCGTCATCTCGCCGAAAAGTTCGGCGCAAGACAATCTGCTGCGCCTGCCGGGCACGCTGCAGGGCAGCATCGAGGCGCCGATCTATGCACGCACCAGCGGTTACGTTTCGAAGTGGTACAAGGATATCGGCGACCAGGTGAAGCAAGGCGACCTGCTGGCGCAGATCGACGCGCCCGAAGTCGTGCAGCAGCTGAACGAAGCGAAGGCGGCGCAGGTGCAGGCGGTAACCAATCTGCAACTGGCGAAGAGCACGTTCGAACGCTGGGATGCGCTGCGCAAGCGCGATGCGGTATCGCAACAGGATCTGGACGAAAAGCGTAACGCACTTGCGGTTGCGCAGGCTGCCGAAACATCGGCCAAGGCCACGGTGCAGCGCCTGCAGGATCAGGTCGGCTTCAGTCGTATCGTCGCGCCGTTCTCCGGCGTGATCACGCGCCGCAATATCGATATCGGCAACCT
>DATDLO010000167.1:0-8817 GCA_036519215.1 Oxalicibacterium sp. | reverse complement strand
ATCGTCGTGTGGGAAAAATCGGGGTCGGTCCAGAACGCGACTTCGGTGGCGGACACGTGGATTTTTACATCCGGACGCAAGCGGTTCTTTACGCCATCGACGAGCAGCCCGCCAACGTGATCCATGTGCATGTGGGTGATGATTACATCGGTCACGGATTCCAGCGTGATGCCGGCGGCCTCCAGGCGCTGTGGAAATTGCCCGGCGCGCGGGAAGCCCGAGAACTGTGCCCCCAATCCAGCGTCGATCAGGATGGTTTGGTCGCCACTGCGCACAACCATCACGTTCAATGGCCAGTCGTACGCTTCCTGCGGCAGGAAGTTGTCATCCAGCCAGATCGCCAGATCGGCCGGGGAAACGTTGGTCGCCATCGTCGAGGTCGGGAGCGGCAGCACGCCGTCGCTGATGACCAGCACGTCCATCTCGCCGAGGCGCAGCGCATAACGCGACGGCACCAGTTCCTGTGGGGCGTTGACGATGCCCATATCGGTATGGGTGTCGCGGCTGATCGGATTTCTCTTTGTTTCCAAGTGAATATTACGGGTCATCTGATTCATTTTCAGCTCCTGTTGAGGGTGGCGGATGCGCTTTTAAAAACTCTTGCGCTCGACTTCAGGTGAATTACTCCTCCGCGTGAGAGAGCGTTGCCCACGCGGGGAAATGCTTGGATTAAAGATCGGTGACGCGCTCTGGATCTGCCGATGCGAGTGCAGCGGCACGCTCGGCTTTCGGCGGATAGATCCAGACGGTATTGATCTCCTGCTTGGTTTTCTTGGCGACATCGCCCACCATCTCTACGGTGCGTTCCCAGCCGCGGGTGAACAGTGCACCGGCTTGGCCTAGATCGAGGCAGGTGACGTAGGCTTTCTGGTGATAGGGTTTGGTAGAAACGCCGAGCAGTTCCGCTGCAGCGTTGTTGCCGGCAAAGGCGCCCATCCGCGTGGCGTGCTGGCACGACATCAGCGCGTAGTTGCCGTCGTCATCGCAAGCGGCACGGGCGGCGTCGCCGGTGGCAAAGACGCCCTGGACACCCGGCACACGCAGATCGCGATCGACCAGCAGCCGGCCGAAATTGTCGCGTTCGGCAGATATTTGCTGGGTCAGCGGCGCAGCGCGTATGCCTGCCGCCCAGATCACGGTCTGGCTTTCGATATGTTCACCGTTGGATAAGGTCACACCGGTTTTGTCGAGCGAGTCGATGCCGGCGCCGAGGCGGGTTTCGATACCGAGCTTGCGTAGCGCTTCATCAATGACGGGGCGGGCATCTTTGCCCATGTCGGGGGCGATGACCTCGTTGCGGTCGACGATGATGACGCGCGCCTTGGCATCCTTGCCGAGAATGTCGCGCAGGCGACCAGGCATTTCGGTTGCGGCTTCGATGCCTGTGAAACCGCCGCCGACCACGACGATCGTGTCGCGTCCGTTGGTGGCGGGGCGCTTGGCAAGGTCGTGCAGGTGCTTGTCGAGGGCTACTGCATCGTCGAGAGAGTCGACGCTGAAGCCGTGCTCGGCAAGACCGGGAATGCTGGGACGGAACAGCCGGCTGCCGGTGGCGACGACCAGACGATCGTAGGAGAGCGATTTGCCTGCGCCGTTTCCGTTTGCGACCTGTACTACGCGAGCCTGGGTGTCGACCGTCTCGGCGCTGCCTTGTACATAGACGACGTCGATGGCATTGAATACGTCCAGCAGCGATGCGGTGAGAGTTTCAGGCTTCGGTTCGTAGAGACGCGGACGTACCACCAATGTCGGCTCCGGGGCCACCAGCACAATTTCGAACTCCTTGGGAGAAATGCCCTGAATGTCGCGCAGACGTGCTGCGGAAAGAGCAGCGTACATACCGGCGAAGCCGGCACCTATGATAACGAGTCGCATGTGAATTACTCCTTTGTGTGATGACGTGAACAATTGCCGGAATCGCGTACACGATTACGGTTGCTGCGTTGACTGGCTGATGAAGCGCTGCCAGGGCATTGTTTGTCTTCGTCGGTTGTTGTCGTGGACACGGCCGTAATTTAGTTAATTGCAGCTGCAGCGGCTCCATAGCAATTGACGTGGTTGTAGAGAGATTGCTGTTAACGCACGCTTTCCCGCCAATTTCTTGGCGTTTGCCAATCAATCAGCAGCTTGGTCGAGACGTAAAAACTGCATGAAGGAAATGAAACGCCTAAGCAGCACGGCGATCGACATGGCAATGCGTCCGCGTCGTGCAACGGGATCGTTCCGGTCGGTGTTGGTGAACACAAGTCCGAGGCAAAGCTCGGTGTTGTCAGGTGCGGCAGAAGTGGAGGCGAGGGAGCGGAATATTCGTCAATTGCTATCTGAACGGGCGTTCAGGTACTTGCTCCGGGGTGTCGATCAGGTTGTAGCGCGATTGCTGTCAACGCATGCGCCGTCGCCAATTGCTCGGGGTTTCACCGGTCAATTTGCGAAATCCGGCAGCGAAAGCGGTTTGGGAGGTATAGCCGAGCGTCGTTGCGACCGACATGACGGATGCATCGGTATTGCGCAGCATGTTCATGGCCTGTTCAAGCCGGTGCTGACGTAGCCAGGCATGCGGTGAAAGCCCGGTGCTTTCCTTGAAGGCACGACAGAAGTAAAAGCGCGACAGGCCCGCCTCCGCGGCAAGCGCGGCCAGCGAAACATCCGCGTCGCTGTCCGAACGCAAGCGCTCGAACGCGCGGTGCAGGGCTTTCGGTGATAACCCGCCCCTGATCGGCTGAAACGTAGCAGGTGAGCCAGTGTGTGCAGCGAGCAGGCGCGTGGCCAGCAGGTCTATCAGTTGTTGTCTGAACAGCGTATCCACTGCTTCATTGCCGACCAGAACGTCTGCCGCGCTCAAGAGCAATCGGGAGGTAATGAGATCGGGCTGTGCCGTGCGCTCCAGGAGATTAACCTGTGTCGCGATATCAGCTTCATCGGCAACGCGTTTGAGTGATGCATGAGGAAGATAGAGCTGAACGACATCAACTGGCTTCGGGATATCCCATCGGGAGCTTGATCCTTCGGGAATGATGATGACCACTCCCGGACGAAACGTTCCGCTCACAACGGATCGTCCCGATCGTCGCTCCATACGTTGTACCGAGCCGTTGTACGCCATGATGACGTGATGCGTCATGGGCTCCACGACATCGTGCAGCGGATCATGTTTCCAGTGTGCGATCCCGGCACCTGAGGAATCCAGCACCATACGGAATGGTGTGGTCCCGAGCACCCGTGCCATCTCCGCATCGGCAGCGCGCCCATCAGTAATAGGCAAGTTGCTTTTGCCTGACCCGGACGTGGCCGACGCATCTTTTGAGGCGGATAACATCGGTGATCGCGCCATACTTGGCTCCCGGATAGATTGCTTTCGATTGCGCGTTTCCTGGGCGGCAAAATCAGGTGTGAATTTTGCCAGAAGCCCTGGCCGGCGCGGTTGCGGCGCTGGTGCCTTTGGGCGTGACGCCCTTAGTAAAATCGCATTGATTGTGGTGTAAAGCGGTCTTTTCAGTCAATACGCAGTGACCGAAGGATGCCAGCTCCGAGCGACAAATTTATTGCTCGCTGGCTATGGTAACCCTGCTGATTTGTTTCCCTACATTGCCCGTAGTGGACGGAAAGATGGCAAGAACATGTCATATGGGCAATCGTTGCATCGTTGTTGCACACGGCAATATAATGAGAATTATTATCATTACGTTTCCGGGCGGCGCCATCGACCGCCATATCCCATGACAGTGGCCGAATCAGCGACACGCCAGCAAGTGCATGCCCTATACCACGATCATCATGGCTGGTTGCAGGGCTGGCTACGCAAAAAACTGGACAATTCCTTCGATGCTGCGGATTTGGCACATGACACTTTTATGCGCCTGCTGAATCGCGAGGAGATGATTACGCCGCAGGAGCCGCGTGCTTTCCTGACGACGGTGGCAAAGGGACTGGTCGCAAATTTCTATCGCCGGCGACATGTCGAGGCGGCTTGGCTGGAGGCGTTGGCGGCTTTGCCGGAGCCAGAGGTGCCGGATGTCGAGACAAGGGCGATCCTGCTGGAAACGCTGATCGAAATCGACCGCCGTCTCGATGGTCTGCCCACGGTAGTGCGCCGTGCTTTCCTGTTGTCGCAACTGGATGACATGACGCAGCCACAAATCGCCGTCGAGCTCAATATTTCTCTCGCCAGTGTGCAGCGCTATATCGCAAAGGCGCTGCATCGCTGTCTGTTTGCCGCCTGAATTTCCCGGACCCATGAATATCCCTATTGCCATCCTGCCGGATGCAAACGAATCGCCGTTGCCCGATGCCATTGGCCGACAGGCCGTGCATTGGCTGGTTTTACTGCAAGGCGAGCACGTCACGCAGGAAATGCGCGATGCATGGCAGTCCTGGCGGGCAGAAAAGCCGGAACACGAGCGTGCGTGGCAGCGGGTCGAAACCTTTCTTTCCGGATTGCGCACATTGCCATCGTCCGCTGCCCATGATGTGCTGGCGGACGAGCGTGTACCGGACAAGGGACGTCGTCGCGCGGCCAAACTGATGGCGATCGTGGTGGCTGCTGGCGGTGCGTGGCTGGCGGTAGAACGTGTTCCGGCACGTGAATGGCTGGCCGATTATCGTACCAGTACCGGAGAACGGCGCACGGTCGTGCTGGATGACGGAACGCGACTGGTATTGAATGCGCGTAGCGCTGTCGATGTGCAGTTCGATGCGAGCCGGAGACTCGTCACGCTACTGGAAGGCGAAATTCTGATCGAAACCGCACCGGACTCGCAGACCGTCGCTCGTCCGTTCTATGTGCAGACCGCGCAAGGTTGTCTTCAGGCGCTCGGCACGCGGTTTTCCGTTCATCAGCGGAAGTCGAATGTTCAGGTCGGCGTGTTCGAGGGAGCGGTTCGCGTCAGGCCCGCTCATGCGCGAGACAAGGATTATGTCGTACAGGCAGGGCAGCAGACGCGTTTTTCAAGCGATGGTGCAGAAACGTCACTGGCAGAAGTCGATGAGCAATCCATCGCCTGGTCTGGCGGCATGCTGGTCGCGCGCGAGATGCGGCTGGATGATTTTCTCGAAGCATTGGCGCCGTATCGCAACGGCAGCCTTGGCTGCGATCCGGCCATTGCCGCGTTGCGCGTGTCTGGCATTTATCCGCTGGCCGATACCGACCGTGTCCTCGATATGCTGCAGCGCACATTGCCGGTCGAGATTCATGCGTTGACACGCTACTGGGTGCGCTTGAAACCGCGCGATGCATCTGTAGCAATGAATCAAGAGTGATTGAGCAGGAAGCGGAAGAATATTTTCAAAAAACTGAGGTGTTTTCGATTCTCGCGTGGCAAAGGAAGTGAAGACCACATTTTCACTTCCGGGAAAAGGAATTACCTCATGCCTCGACAATCGCCTCGCGTGGCCGCACGGCCCATTTCGAAACCGTCTGCGATCCTGAAGCGCCGCGCGCTTACGCTGACGGTCAGCCATGCCTTGTTTGTGTCTGCCGTCGGCGCGGCATGGCTTGCTACACCAGTTTCTGTGCACGCCGAGCAAGTGCAATCCGCGCGCAAGCATTACGCGATTCCGGCCGGGCCGTTGGAGACGGCATTGATCCGTCTTGGCCAGAGTGCCGGCGTCATGATTTCCTATACGGCAGCCGACGTGGCCGACAAACAGACCAGCGGTATTGACGGCAGTTATACGGTCGGCGAAGCACTGGCGATGTTGTCTGCCGGCACAGGCCTGCAACCGACGGCCGAAGCCAACGGCGGCTTCTCGTTGCGCAAGACGTCAGAAGCCGACGGCGCAACGCCGGTTTCGACACTGCCAGCCGTCAACGTGGTGACGAATGCCGAGAACGCCTTCGGCCCCGTCATCGGCTATCGCGCAACGCGCTCGGCGACCGCTACCAAGACCGATACGCCATTGGCAGAAACACCGCAGGCGGTGACTGTCGTTACCCGCGACCAGATCGTCGATCAGGGCGCGCTGAATCTTCAGGACGCGTTGACCTATGCCGCCGGTGTGCGATCGGATGCTTACGGTCTGGATTCGCGTACCGATTCGATTCTGGTGCGTAGCGGTACGCCGGATTTGTACATCGACGGGCTGCGGCAGGCGAACGATTATTACACCAGTGCCGCACGCCCCGATCCGTTCACGCTGGAGCGTATCGAAGTGCTGCGCGGGCCGGCGGCGATGTTGTACGGACAAGGCAGTACGGGCGGTGTGGTCAATCTCGTCAGCAAGCGGCCGCAGGAAACCTTCCAGGGCGAAGTTGGCGTACTGGTCGGCAATCGTGGATTGCGGCAGTTGCAAGCCGATGTGACTGGGCCGCTGACGGCTGACGGTGAATGGCTGTACCGGCTGGTGGCGGTCGGCAGGGATGCCGACACGCAGGTCAACTACGTGGAGGATGATCGCTCGTTGCTGATGCCGTCGTTGACCTGGAAGCCGAATGGTGCCACGACGCTGACGCTGCAAGCATTGATTCAGCGCGATCGTACCGGCTCAACGTCTCAGTTCCTGCCGTGGGAAGGCATGGTGTTGCCCAATCCGAACGGTCGTGTTCCGACGGGGCGCTTCATCGGCGAGCCGACCGACCGTTACGATACCGATCGTGAATCGCTGGGTTATTTCCTCGAACATAAGTTCAACGACGAATGGACCTTCCGTCAGAACTTCCGCTATGCAGTTAACAAAGTGGATTATTTCACCCACTATGCGCGCGGTTGGTTGCGTACCGGCGGTTCCGGCTTCCCGCTGGATCCGGTCAACCAGCGCATCCTGGACCGTGATGCTGATTACAGCGTCACGAAAGTACATATCGCGACGCTGGATCAACATTTGCAGGGAAAGATACAAACAGGAGACGTACAGCACACGCTGCTTGCCGGGCTGGACTACACCAGTTATCGCCGTGACCTCGATTCGCAATATGTAGAGCTTTACGACACCATCGATATCTACGATCCCGTTTATGGTCATCCAGCCCCTGTTTCTTTGGAGGAGAAGCCACGCTCTGTGCTTCGGCAGGCCGGGCTTTACTTGCAAGATCAGATGAAAATCGGCCGCAACTGGGTTGTAGTGGCAGGGCTACGTCACGATCGTGTCAGCAACGAACTGGCTGGCAGTGAAGATGAGAAAGATCGTGCAACAACTAAACGTCTTGGTCTCATGTATTTGACGGGGAATGGCTGGTCGCCTTACCTCAGCTACAGCGAATCTTTTACACCGGTTAGCGGCACGGATGCTTCTGATGAGCGTTTCAAACCGAAGCGCGGCAGACAGGTAGAGGGTGGTGTTAAATACATGCCGATAGATGGAGACAATCAAATTACAGCTGCGGTCTGGAGTATTAGAGAAGAAAATCAGTTGGCTAACGATCCGAATAACGCCGGGGAACAAATCCAAACTGGCCGCACGAAGAGCCGCGGTGTGGAACTGGAATGGCGAGGCGCCATTACGAAAAGCATAGACGCGCTGGCGCATTACAACTACACCGATCTGGATGAGGATCTCGACGACGTGCCGCAGCATCAGGCAGCGCTGTGGGGCAAATGGCGTTTCTCGGTGGCAGGTCTGGACGGTTTCTCCGCTGGAGCGGGTGTGCGTTACATGAGTTCCTTCCGCGATGGCGATGCGCCGACTACGCCGTCGGTCACGCTGTATGACGCGATGCTGGCATGGGAAAACCGCCATTGGCGTTATGCGCTGAACATCAACAACCTGACCGACGAAGTTTACGTGGCAAGCTGCCTTTCGCGCGGGGATTGCTGGTACGGTGCACGTCGCAGCGTGGTTGCCAGTGCGACTTATCGTTTCTAGAATTCCAGCGAAGATAGAAAACGGGTACGGCGCATATCTGCGTCGTGCCCGTTTTTTTATCCATCAACCGTGCAGCAATTTTGCCACGTGACGATCAAAAGATCACAGCCCGAGTTCCGACAACCCCGGATGATCATCCGGACGGCGTCCCAGCGGCCAGTGGAACTTGCGTTCCGATTCCTTAATCGGCAGATCGTTGATGCAGGCGTGACGCACTTTCATCAAACCGTCCTCGCCGAATTCCCAGTTTTCGTTGCCGTAAGAACGGAACCAGTTGCCGGCGTCGTCGTGCCATTCGTAGGCATAGCGCACGGCGATGCGGTTATCGGTGAAGGCCCACAGTTCCTTGATCAGGCGGTAGTCGAGTTCCTTCGCCCATTTACGTGCGAGGAAAGCTTGCGCTTCGTCGCGGTTGTTGATGAATTCGGCACGGTTGCGCCATTTCGTATCGACGCTGTAGGCAAGGGCGACCTTGGCCGGATCGCGGCCGTTCCAGCCATCTTCGGCCAGGCGGACTTTCTGGATGGCGGTTTCGCGGGTGAAGGGCGGCAGCGGCGGGCGGACGTTCGGGTTGGCGGACATGCGGTTCTCCTTGAAGTAAGTGGGCGGAAAGCGACTACAAAACGGCGGACGACTGCAAATGAAAACGGAGATGGCGCATCGATCGATCTTCGTGAAAGTTATTCGGCGCCATGGCCAAGCAGCTTGCGTGCAAGCTGTTTTCCCTTGCAGGCGGCATTTCGATCGTTCATGACCAGTGCCATCGTGATGGCGCCGTCGATCAGCATCAGGAATTCGTAGGCCAGTTCTTCCGGATCAGCTGCACCGTATTCCTTCGTCAACTGCAACAGGTAAGCGTGCAGCTTGACCTTGTGCAGCTTCGAAACAGCACGAATAGGATCGGCCGGATCGCCGATCTCGCCGGCAGCATTGATGAATGCGCAGCCGCGGAAATCCGGCGTCAAGAACCATTGTTCCAGCGCATCGAAGCTCGCCAGCAGTTTGCCGGTCGGTGTGCCG
>DATDLO010000166.1:0-8554 GCA_036519215.1 Oxalicibacterium sp. | reverse complement strand
CCGACCTGCGGCTGTGGCGCACGTTGTTGCTGCGACAGGCGGCGCTGGTCGTTCCGGTCGCCCCGTTGTTCCGGACGACTGCCGGCAGCGGGTGCGTTGTCGGAGAGGCGCATCGTCAGCGCGATGCGTTTGCGCTTCTCGTCGACTTCCAGCACTTTCACCTTGACGACCTGGCCAGCCTTCACGACCGTGTGCGGGTCTTTCACAAAGGTGTTCGACAGCGCGGAAATGTGCACGAGTCCGTCCTGATGCACGCCGATATCGACGAAGGCGCCGAACGCGGCGACGTTGGTCACCACGCCTTCCAGAATCATGTCCGGCCGCAGGTCGCGAATTTCCTCGACGCCTTCCTTGAAGGTTGCGGTCGTGAATTCCGGGCGCGGGTCGCGGCCCGGCTTGTCGAGTTCTTTCAGGATATCGGTGACGGTCGGCACGCCGAATTGCTCATCGGCATATTTCGCCGGATTCAGCGATTTCAGCAGCTTGCTATCGCCGACGACATTCTTTACATCCTTGTTGATGTCGGCCAGGATTTTTTCGACCAGCGGATACGATTCCGGATGCACGGCCGATGCGTCGAGCGGATTGTCGCCGTTCATCACGCGCAGGAATCCTGCTGCCTGCTCGAACGTCTTGTCGCCCAGACGCGGTACCGCACGCAAGGCTTCGCGTGACGCGAACATGCCCTTCATGTCGCGATAGCTGACGATGCTTTGTGCAACGCTGTTGTTCAGTCCCGAGACGCGCGCCAGCAGAGGCGCAGATGCGGTGTTGACGTCGACACCGACGGCGTTCACACAGTCTTCGACCACGGCATCCAGCGAACGTGCAAGCTGCGTCTGGCCGACATCATGCTGGTATTGGCCGACGCCGATCGATTTCGGATCGATCTTCACCAGTTCCGCCAGCGGGTCCTGCAAGCGGCGCGCGATCGAGACGGCGCCGCGCAGCGTGACGTCCAGTTCCGGCAATTCGCGCGAGGCGAATTCGGAAGCAGAGTAGACGGAGGCGCCGGCTTCGGAGACGACGATCTTGGTCAACTTCAATTCCGGTGCCAGCTTGATCAGGTCCTGCGCCAGCTTGTCGGTTTCGCGCGAGGCGGTGCCGTTGCCGATCGAGATCAGCGCGACGTTGTGCTTGGCGGCGAGCAATGCCAGCGTGTGCAGCGAACCTTCCCAGTCGCGGCGCGGCTCATGCGGATAGATGGTCGCGGTATCGACAACCTTGCCGGTGGCGTCGACGACGGCAACTTTCACGCCGGTGCGCAAGCCAGGATCGAGTCCCATCGTCGCACGCGGACCGGCCGGCGCGGCCAGCAGCAGATCCTTCAGGTTGCGCGCAAACACATTGATCGCTTCCTGCTCGGCTTTCTCGCGCAGCGTGGTCATCAATTCCGTTTCCAGATGCATGAAGACTTTCACGCGCCAGGTCCAGCGCACGGTGTCGGACAGCCACTTGTCAGCCGGCCGGGCCTGGTTGGCGATGCCGAAGCGCTTGGCGATGCGCTCCTCGCACGGATTGTGCGGCGCGTCCCATTTCGGTTTTTCCTCTTCGGAATCGAGGCGCAGATTGACGTTCAGCATTTCCTCGCGGCGGCCGCGGAACAACGCCAGCGCGCGATGCGACGGAATCGTGCCGAGCGTTTCCGAATAGTCGAAGTAGTCGGCAAACTTCGCGCCCGCATCCTGCTTGCCGTCGACCACCTTCGATTCGACGATGCCATGTTCGTTAATGTATTCGCGCAGCGATTGCAGCAGCGTCGCGTCTTCCGCGAAGCGTTCCATCAGGATCTGGCGCGCGCCGTCCAGCGCCGCCTTGGCATCCGGCACGCCGGGGTTTTCGGTACCGTCGACGGTGAAGGCCGGCTTCAGATATTTTTCTGCTTCCGCTTCGGGCGACAACGCTGGATCGGCGAGCAAGGCATCGGCCAGAGGCGTCAGGCCGGCTTCGGCGGCGATCTGCGCCTTGGTGCGGCGCTTGGGTTTGTACGGCAGATAGAGATCTTCGAGACGTGTCTTGTCTTCCGCATGTGTGATCGCATCCAGCAGTTCCGGCGTCATCTTCTTCTGTTCCTCGATCGACGCGATGATCGCGGCGCGGCGGTCTTCCAGTTCGCGCAGATAGCGCAGGCGTTCTTCCAGCAGGCGCAATTGCGTATCGTCGAGACCGCCGGTGGCTTCCTTGCGATAGCGCGCGATGAACGGCACGGTGGCGCCTTCGTCCAGCAGGGCGACGGCGGCAGCGATCTGTTGCGGTTTGGCGGCGAGTTCGTGGGCGAGGCGTAATTCGATCGAAGGCAGCATGAGATTCGGTGAAATGTAAAACGAGCGCTAGATGATACGCAAAACAAACCGATGCGCCAGTCTTGACAAATCGATGTGGACGCGTGGGTGCATCCAGCCTGGTTCAAGATCGATGTTTGGGGGCAACGTTTATGGCACAACGTCCTTGCAGCTATGCCTTGCAGTTACGTCTCATGGCAATGCCGTCAACAGCCAGCCCGCCAATGCGCCGCCTGCGACGACCAGCCACGGCGGCTGGCGGCCGAACGTCAGCGCGACGAACGCCGCCAGCGCCAGCACGACATCGCGTGCGTCGAGAACGCCGGTCTGCCATACCGGCTGATACCAGGCTGCGAGCAGCAATCCGACGACGGCCGCGTTGATGCCGGCCAGCGCCGATTGCGCCTTCGGATTGCGGCGCAGCGTTTCCCAGAACGGCAACGAGCCGGTGACCAGCAGGAAGGCGGGTACAAAGATTGCGAGCAAACATATCAGTCCGCCCAGCCATGGCGAGCCGAAGCCCGGCATCGCGGCGCCGAGGAAGGTGGCGAAGGTGAACAGCGGTCCCGGCATTGCCTGCGCGGCGGCATAGCCGGCCATGAACGTGCCGGCATCGATCCAGCCCGGATGGACAACTTCGCTTTGCAGCAGCGGCAGCACGACGTGGCCGCCGCCGAAGACCAGTGCGCCGGCACGATAGAACGCGTCTGCCGCCATCAATGCCGGCACAGGAAACATGTGCGCCAGAACGGGCAGGGTTGCCAGCAATAGGAAAAAGATGCCCAGCCAGCCTGCGCCTGAGCGATGGCCGATCGTCGCAGGCAACGGTTCGTGCGGCATGGTCTGCGCCGGTTTCAGCAACAGGCCGATCAGCCCGGCCGCGACGATGATGGCGATCTGCGCCAGCGGAACGGGAAAGAACAGTGCAGCCGCGGCGGCGGCAAGCATCAGTGCAATGCGTGCGGCGTCGGTGCATAAGGTACGCGCCATGCCCACGACGGCTTGTGCGACCACGGCGACGGCCACAACCTTCAGACCGTGCAGGATGCCGGAGGATAAAAAATCCTGATGATGCGCGATGCCGAGCGCGAACAGGATCATCAGCACGGCCGACGGCAGCGTGAAGCCGATCCATGCCGCCAGTGCACCGGCATAACCGCCGCGGAACAATCCCAGCGCGATGCCGGTCTGGCTGCTTGCCGGTCCCGGCAGAAACTGGCATAGCGCCACCAGATCGGCATAGGCGCGTTCGCTCAGCCAGCGGCGGCGCGAGACGAATTCGTCGCGAAAGTAGGCGAGATGCGCGACCGGGCCGCCGAAGCTGGTCAGCCCCAGTCGCAGGAAAATCAGGAAGATGCGGCCTGCGCCGTCGCGGTCATCGCTGGTGGTCATCGTCTGCTGCATGAGGCTTCGTTCGCATGGCTACGATGCGTGCGCTGTCGTCATCCTCATTTCAGCGAAAAGTCGACTCGTGCGGCAGGCGCATCGTCTTTCGCATCCTTGCCATCGGTGCCGGATTTGGAGGCGAGAATGAAGATGCGCTCGGCCGGGATTTTACCCTCGGTCGTCAGCCAGTCCTTGGCTGCTTGCGCGCGGCGATTGCCGAGCAGCGTGAGATCGTCGTCGCTCACCTTGGCGTTCTCTGTCATCAGCTTTTCCATTTCCGCTACCGGCAGATCCTTCTGCATGCCGATCATGTTGCGCGGCTTCTTGAAGTCTTCGTCCTTGTAGACGCGCTTCAGCAGTACCGGATATTCCTGCGGTGTGACGGTGACACGGGCGCCCTCGGCCGACTGGCCGCGCGCGACCATGTCCTTCAGCTTGAGTGCGCGTACCTTGCGGTCTATCGATGCGCGCTTCAGGCCTTCGCGGTCTGCCTGCGGATCGGTGCGGCCGGTGATTTCCAGTTTCAGCGCAGGGCGATCATCCAGCGCCTTGGCGATTGTCTTCAGTTTTTCCGATGCCTTGTCGCTCAGCGCCGCGCGGCCCGGATCGAAGGCCAGATGCGACAACTCTTCGCCGCCGCCGAACATCGAGCCGATCAGCGAAAACGGCGCCGTCACAGCTTTCGTGATCAGGTTGACGATGACCTTGACGATGATGCCGCCGATCGAGAATTGCGGATCGTCGAGCGAACCGCCAATCGGCAGGTTGATGTCGATGACGCCGTTGCGGTCTTTCAGCAGCGACAGCGCGAACTGCACCGGCAGCGACGGCGCATCGGGGCTGTCGACCTTGTCGCCCAGCGTCAGCTGTTCGAGTACCAGCCGGTTCTGCGCGGTCAGCACGCGGTCCTCGACCTTGTACGATACGTCGAAGGTCAGCTTGCCTTTCTCGATGCCGTAGCCGATGTAGCGGCCGGAATAGGGCGACAGCGGTGCCAGTTCCATACCGCGCACTTCGGCGCGGATATCCATCGACAGATCGCCCTTCAGCGGATTGACGCGGCCGGCCACCGCCAGCGGCGCGCTGTTGACCAGTCCTTTCAGATCGACGCTGGCGTTGCTGTTCGCATCCGACGACAGGCCGGCGATGGAGCCGCCCAGCCGTTCCAGATTGGCCGTGTAGTTTGGCTTGATGAAGTTGTCGGTGAAGCGCACGCGGCCGCCGCGCAGCAGGACCTTGCCGATCTTGATCGGCGGTACCGCGCTGGCCGGCTTGGCAGGTTGCGGCAGCGGTGCGCTGGCGGTATTAGTGCCGCGCACGCGTTCCTGGGCGACCGGCTGCCGGTTTTCGTCGGTCACGCTCCTGTGCGCTTCGTTCTCGCCGCGGGCGACATTCTGCAGATTGATGCGGCCGGTCGGATCGATGATGATGCGCGCGAAGAAACTGTTGAGCGCAACCTGATCGATATCCAGCGAGAACGGCGAGAAGTTGACGTTCATGCCTTTGACGCTCAACGATTTCCAGCGCAGGAAATCGCTGGCGCTGAGCTTGTCGACGGTTGCCAGGTCGTCGAGCGCGACATCGCCCTTGAAGCTGCCGGTAAAGTTGCCCTTGTTCTGCGCGAAGCGCAGCGCGCCCTTGCCGGAGACGTTGGCGCGCGTCAGCAGGATGTTGACCTGATCGGTGAAGTAGGGCTGCAGCTGCATGATGTCGACCTGCCGGAAATCCAGCGCCAGATCGCCGTACAGCGGCGCCATGCCCAGTTCGCCCTGTACCGACAGCTTACCGTTCTTGTTGACGGTGGCCTGCAGATCGATGCGGCCGCGTGCATCCGGTTTGGTCGATACGTTCTGCATCGCCAGATTCAGCGGCGCGATCGTCGTCACGGCAGGGCGGCGCAGGCTGCGGTCTTCGAGTTGCGCGGACCAGTCGGCAATGGCGATCTTGTCGATGTTGACGATATAACCGGGCTCTTCCGCTTCGCCTTTTTTGCCATTTTTCTTCGCGGCCGGTTTCGATGGCGGCGCAGCCGTGGCGGCATTGCCGTTGTGCCTGCGTGCGGCAGGCGGTTTGCCTTGCTGCAGCGAGAAGCCGGCCCGGTTCGAGATGACTTCGCCGACGTCGACGATGCGCTTGCCGGTATCGACGTTGACGTTGCGTACGTTGAGGTCGAAATCCTTGACGCCGGCTTGCATCGGTTGCGCCGCTTGTGCATCCGCATAGCTGAATGCGGCATTGCGAATCTCGAGTTCACCGAGCGCGAGAACCAGCGGTTCGGCCGATTTGGCCGGTGCGGCCTGCTTCGTTGCCTGCTTGTCCGCTTCTGTGGCGGCTGTGGTCGAGGGCGCAGTTTGTTCAGCCGGCGTGGAAGCCTTGGCCTGCTTGGGTTGCGATTTCTGTGCGGCCTTTGGCACCGTTGCCGTGGGCGGTGTCAACAGGTTGTCGATATTGAGTCGGCCGCCGGCTGCGCGCGCGATGCTGGCTTCGATGCCATCGATGGCGACGCGCGCGACAGCGATTTTGCTGTCGAGCACCTTGGCATCCTGCAGCGTGACCTTCAGCGACGGCAGTTTCAGGATGGATTTGTCGCTGGCATCGTTGAGCTGCACGTTCTTCAGCGTGACGTCGCCGGTCAGCAACAGCGCCGGCGCTTCATCCTTCTTCTGCCGGAAGTGCGCAACCATGTTCATATCCAGCCGTGCACTCGGCAGCTTGAAGTGCGGCGTGCCGGGAATGTATTTCAGGTAGGTAGTCAGGTCCAGGTTATCGAGATTCAGATCGACGGTGGCTTCCATCGGATCGGCAAACGGATGCGCCTTGCCCTTGATCAGCAGCGGCGTGCCGTTGACGTTGGCGCTCAGCATTGGTTCGACGAAGACGTCGACCTGCGACGGTAGCGACGAGATGAAGGGGATGCCCAGCTTCAGGTCGGTGATCTTGTGCACCACCTGTTCCAGCTTGTCGTCGAGTTCGAAGCGGCCGCCGTTGATCTGGATGTTGAAGACCGAGAAGCGCGCCGGCTTGCTGTCTTCCGGTTTTGGCGGCTGATTGCCGGCCAGCGCGATCAGATCGTCGATGTTGTAGTGTTGCGCGTCCTTGCGCACCAGATGCACATAGGGTGTATCGAGTTTGACTTCTTCGATCACCGGTGCGAAGCGGAACAGCGATTGCAGCGAGACGTTCACCGTCAGCGCGCCGAAGCTGGCGAAGACGGCATCGCTTTCCGGCTCCATCATCTTCATGTCGTGGATCGTCACGCGCATCGCGTATGGGCTGACGTCGACCTTGCCGATCGTGGTTTGTCGATTGAGCTTTTCGGAGATCAGTTGCTCGGCTTGCGACTTGATGATGCCCGGGAGAACGAAGTAGCCGAACAGTCCGATCAGCAGGATGAAGGCGAGCAGCCCGATGAAGCTGCGTCTGGCGGCCGGCTTGCGCGAGAAGGTGCGAAGGGTTTGCGGCAACCGCGAAATGAAGTTGGGCATGAAGGCATCGCCGGTGATGGGGATGATGGGATTCTATCAGCGCGCGGTGCGGAGCGTTGTCTTTTGATTATGAAGATTCTGTTTCAGGCGGCATAAAAAATCCGGCCTTGGCCGGATTCTCATGATGTGAATACTACCGGGGCGAATACGCTCAATAAACCAGCGGCCCGAGTCCGCCGATCAGGATGGTGATCAGGCCGAGCACCAGATTGACGGCAACCAGCTTGCGGATGCTGGCCATGGCGACGCCCGCCGCCTGCCATTCCTGCGCAGCGACGTGCCGCTTGAGGCGGCGGTAAGACGCGAAGAAGATGTGGCCGAAGATCAGCATCATGACGATGCCGATCACGGCCATCAGCGTGACGGGTACCGGCGGTTTGCCCATCAGCGCCATCATGTAGAGGCCGCTACCCAGGATCAGCGCGATCGCAATCCAGACCCAGAAAAAGAAGCGGGTGAAGACGCCGGCCAGCAGCGTCAGGCGCAGCGGCGGTTCCAGCGTGACGGCGACCGTCGGCCGCAGGGCATTGTGGGCGAAGAACATGCCGCCGATCCAGATGGTGAAACCCAGTATGTGCAAAAATTTGGCAAAGAACATGGCGGTTTTCTCGCAGGTTGAGGATGGAGCCGGGCGGCTGGAGTGATGCGTTGTCGTTATTTTGTTGCGATTATGCGTTGCGGTTTTCGTTGTTGCTGCCTTGTTCGCCGCCTTGTTCTTTGTGTTGCTCGTGGCGTTGCGCGTCTTCTTCCGGAAACCGGTAGATGCCGCCGGCAGCGACGCCGGCGTCCTTCTTGCCGGCACGCAGGTCGCGATAGACGGCGGCGCGCATGATCATCATGGCGACGATGGGTGCGGTCAGCAGCAGGAACACCGAGATGATGATCTCATGGATCACCGGGCGTGATTGCAGCACGGTGAAATAAATCATCGAGGCCACCAGCAGGCAGCCGGCACCCAGCGTGACGGTGATGGCCGGGCCGTGGATGCGCTGGTAGAAACTCGGCAGGCGCAGCAGGCCGAGCGCGCCGATCAGCACGATGCTGCCGCCGATTACCAGCAGCAGCGAGACCGGGACGATGGCCCAGGTCGGAATGGCGGCAAGGTGGTTCATTCGATGATCTCCCCGCGCATCATGAACTTGGCCAGCGCAATGGTGGAAACGAAGCCGAGCAGCGCGATCAGCATCGCTGCCTCAAAGTAGATGAGATTGCCGAAGCGGATGCCGAACATGATCGCCAGCAGCATGGCACACATCCACAGCGTATCGAGCGCCAGCACGCGGTCGTGCACGGTCGGGCCGATCAGCAGGCGGATCGTGCAGAACAGCATCGCCATCACGACGCAGAAGAAGGCGAAGCCGATCGCCAGTTCGAGTACGGTCATCATGGTTGCGATGCCTC